>CAZMPA010000163.1:0-5556 GCA_964567915.1 uncultured Isosphaeraceae bacterium
CGATGGTCATCGAGGACCTCGACCTGCTGGCTTCTTTCCCCAAAGCGGCGGTGGGCTTCTCCATCCCCACCGACATCGACCGATACCGGCGCATCTTCGAGCCGGGGGGCGACCCGGTGGAGGCGCCGGCTGCGGAAGTGGAGAGGGCAATCACGCTCATGCCGACTGCGGCACCCGGGCTGCGGCCTCATCAAAGATCCTGATCGCGGTCTTGCTGAACGCGTGGGCCGGGCCGCCACCCATCAACACAGCGACATCGAGCGTCTCGAGCAGTTCGTCACGGGTGGCGCCCGCCTTGACCGCGAGCGGCACATGGTGGTGCAGGCAGTGCTCGCACAGCCTGCTGACTGCGGCCACGATGGCCATGAGTTCCTTGGTCTTCACGTCGATGACGCCGGGCTCGAGCACGGCGTGGTACATGGTTCGAAATGCCTTCTCGGATTCTGTTCGCATCGGTCGGTCCTCTCTGCGGCGCTCTCGGTCCCGGCCCGCTTCGGTGCCGGTGGCTGTCTTGTATGGGGCCGGACCGGGCCTGTTCGTTTCAAGTGATGCCGGGATTCGAGGTGTTTGCGAGGAAGGGGGCGGCAGAGGGGCTGCTAGACTGAGACGCGTTCAGGAGGAAACCGGCCCCATGCGTGGACAGATGATTGTGGCGTTTGTGTTGTTGATGTGCGGCGGGGCCATTGCCCAGCAGAAGGTCAAGCCCCCGCAGGTCAAACCACCGTATCCGTAGGTATTGACGGTGCTCTAGGCGTTCATCGACGCGACCGGCGGCGAGGATGCCTACAAGGGGCTCAAGGGACTGTACCGGTCGTATCGGTGGCAGATCGGGGACGACACCGGGGATACCGAGGTACGGGCCCGGCCAGGAGGCGCGTTCACGCAGGACATGACGATGGACGGGAGCACGTGGCACGAAGCGCAGGGCTCCGACGGTACGCGGACCTGGCAGGAGGACGCAGCTGGGACCTGCTGGAAGGTCGATCCTGAGATTGGCCTGCAACTTCGCATGGAGCAGGACCCGACGGCCATGCTGGACCTCAAGTCATACACCCGTGCCATGACGGTGACGGGCAGGGTGGAGGTCGCCGGCCGCCAGTGCTGGCGGATGGTCGCCGTACCTTCAGCGGGCAGGCCGTGGTACTTCTTCTTTGACGACGAAACCGGGCTCCTCAATCGCCTTGAGTTCAGCCGGCCGGACGGAGACGGCGGCATGATCCTGGTAACCCACGCATTCGATGACTGGAAGCCGGCGGGCCCCATCAAGGTGCCTGGGACTATTCGAGAGTGGTCGAAGGCCGGCCGCGTCAACCTGATATTGAAGCGGGCGGAAGCAGTGCCGGTGCCGGAGCAGGCTGTGGCATTGCCGCCGTGCGCTGTGGCGGCCTTTACGGAACCGGCCAACACGCAGGTCGCCGGGGCAGAGAAGGGCGCCTGGCACAGTCGGCTCATCAACCTGATCGGCCCCACCCTTGTGATGGCCGACGGCACCGAGGTTGCGTCAAACACACTCGCCGATACCGAGAATGTGCTGCTCTACTTCACCGCGAAGTGGTGCGGCCCCTGCCGCAAGTTCACGCCGGCACTGGTTGAGTTCGCCAAAGCGAATGCCGACGCGGACGCGTTCACGATCGTCGTTGTGAGCAGCGATCGCAAGAAGGACGATCTCTTCAAGTACATGACGGACTATGGGATGGCGTTTCCAGCGGTGCCGTTTGAGCGACGGGATTCGAGCGGCATCAAGAAGGCGTGGGGCGCGCGGGGGATTCCCAATCTGGTGTGGCTTGGCCCCGAAGACTCGGTTGAAATGGCCAGTTACGACAATGGCCGCTACGTCGGTCCTACCAAGGTGCTGGACGCGTTCAAGCGACGCATCGGTGCGGAGTAGCGATCCGGTCGATCGTTAGGCGTACCCAAGACGATCGAGATCGTCTTCGTCCAGTCCATGGTGGTGCCCGAGTTCGTGGAGGAGCGTGATTCGAATCTCCTCGCGGAGCGCGACATCTTCTCCGCCTGCGCCAGCCCCCTCGTGTTCGCATCGCTCCGCCGCGGCCGCAAGGATTCCTCGGCGGTAGAGGTGGACGGTGTCTGGAAGAACGCCTGAGTCCTCCACGCTTCGGTCGGTCAATGGCAACCCGGAGTGCAGGCCGCAGATGTCGGCGGCGCTCGCGTCGAACTCGGCGAGCACCTCCGGCGGCGGCTCGTCTTCGACGATGACGGGGACTTCCTCTATGACGGCCTTGATGTGCTGCGGTAACACGTCGAGGATCGACTCCAGAATGGTGTCGAAGCGGATCCGCTGACTGTCTGTGATCATGGGCCCGTCGCGCGGCTGCTCAGGCATGAGCGAATGTCGTCGGCGCGGTCGGCGTCCAGCCCACCTCGCTCGACAGCGTACGGCAGACAGAGCGCCACGAGATCGCGATAAAGCGGTACCAGGTGCGGGGCCTCGACCGCGAGCACGCGCAGATGCTCCTCGATGGTGCCCGAGTCTCCTCGCACGACAGGGCCCATGACAGCATTCGGGACGCCCAGTCGCTCAAGATTGGTTCCCGCCTCGCGGACCATGCGGCCCATCGCTGTAGCGCCAACTTCTCGGTCCAGTCCGAGGTGTGTCCACAGATCCACAGCCGACGCGAGCAGTCCCGTCATGAGCCCCCCCACGAGGGACGCGGACAGGTGATAGAGCGCTCGGTGCGACGCCGGAATCTCCACCGGCTCCAATCCCAGGTCTTGTGCAAAGCCGGTCAGCCAGGGACGGGCGACTGCATCGCCGTCAATGGCGGCTGCTGCACCTCGCAGTGCTTCATGCCCGCGACCTCCCGCCGCGACCACCATCACCGGGTGGATCGATCCGGCATGGGCGCCTCGTCCAACGGCCACGTCGACCGCTGCAAGACCTCGCGCGCCCGCCGTGTGCGCGACAATGGTCCCGTCGACACCCGTGAGCGTGGCCGCAACGGGCGCAATGGCGTCGTCCGGCACGCACAACAGAATGGCGCCGACGTCCGAGTCGATATCACCGGGCGATCCCACGAGCGTGGCGCCAATCTCGCCTGCGAGCGAGGCCGTCCGTTCCGGATGCCGTGATGCAATGGTGGCGACGGAGTGCCCGGCAGCGTGCGCGCCGCGAGCCAGTGCCGACCCCATGGCCCCCGCGCCCACAATTGCAATCGTTCGCTGCCGATCAGTCATGTGGTGAGGATCTCCGAGATCGGGCCATATGTCGACCCTCATGGGTCAGCGTGGTCCGTTTCGATCCTCCGCCCGTCCGTCGCCCGGCGATGATGCGTCCCAGAACGGGTCTCAGGACGAACGCGACAGCAATCAGCGAGGCGATCGAGACGACCCAGAACTGCCAGTCGGCCCAGGGCATCAGGACCAGCCCGCCGCGACGGAGATGCGGAAAGTCAGCCAGGCCGCGCCCCATGCGACGGCGGTCATCCATCCGAACTGCAATGCAGCCCATTTCCATCCGCCTGCTTCGCGGGCCGTGACGGCCAGTGTCGGGAGACATTGCATGGCCAGCACGAAGAACACAAGGAGACTCGCCGCGGTGGCTCGCCCAAGCATGGGCGCACCGTTGTCACGCTCTGCTGTTTTGATGCGGTGAATGACGTTGGGGTCGTCTGTGTCGTCATGGCCCGCGACCAGCACGGCCATCGTCGAGACGAAGACTTCGCGGGCTGCGAACGACGTCATGACACCGACCGTCAGTTTCCAGTCGAGGCCGATGGGTTCGAAGACGGGCTGCACCGCTCGTCCAACGCGGCCCGCGAATGACCAGGCCATCGGGTTGATGTCTTCACTCGACGCCGCAGTTGTCTCTGCCGTGACCGGCAAGGGGTGCTCGGGCGGCTTGGGGTACGAGCTGAGCCACCAGAGCACAATCACCATGGCGAGAATCACGGTGCCCGCCTTGCGGAGGAACAGCCAACTTCGGTCCCAGCAGACGAGCAATGCCGTCTTGAGGGATGGCCATTGATAGGTCGGAAGTTCCAGCACCATGGGCCGGCTACGCCCGCGAAGAAGTGTTCGCCGCACCAGCAGTGAGCTGAGCAGTGCGGCGAGAATGCCCAGCGCATAGCAGCCGGCGAACACGAGCCCGGCGATCACGGGTTGCTCACCGAACAGCACTCCGATCAGGAGCACATAGACGGGTAGTCTTGCTGAGCACGACAGGAAGGGCGCCACAAGTATGACGGCGATACGGTCGCGGCGATCCGGAACGAGCCGGGCCGACATGATGGCGGGGATTGCACATGCATGCGCTGACAGCATTGGTACGAATGCCTGTCCTGGAAGGCCGAACTTGCGGAGGACCCTGTCCATGACGAAGGCCGCCCGGGCGAGATAGCCCGTGTCCTCGAGGATGGCGATCAGGAAGAAGAGCAGAAGGATCTGCGGCAGGAAAACCACAGTGCCAGCGAGCCCTCCGACGACTCCGTCGACGACCAATTCTCTGATGGCGCCGTCTGGAAGCACAGAGCCGACCCACCCACCGACGTGGCCGAAGATCTGTTCGATCAACTCCATCGGAATGCCGGCGAACTCGAAGATGGTCCAGAACAACGCGGCCATGACGAGGAAGAACGTCGCGACTCCGAGTACTGGATGCGTAAAGGCCATGTCCAACCGATGGCCGATTCGGCCGCCGCCTTCGGTCTCGGGTGTCGGGATGCTCTCGCGAATGACCCCATCGACCCATCGGTCAAGGGCAGCTGTGTCGTCGCAGGCAGGCAAGGACGTTGTCGGCACTGCCGCCGCTGCGATGGCGGAGGTGAGTTCGGCGCCTCCCAGGCCCCTTCGACCACAAGTTGACACGACGGAGCATCCCAGCCAGATTCCGAGGCGGTCCGGGTCGATCTCCAGACCCCGCTTCTTGGCGACGTCGACCTTCGTCAGCGCCACCACACATGGCAGACCGCACGCGAGCGCTTCCACTGCCATGTGCAATCCACGTGGAAGATTCGACGAGTCGAGCACCAGCAGTACCGTGTCGGGCTGAAAGCCGGTGTCACCGGCAATGCACCGCCGCACGACCTCAGACTCCGGCGCGGTGAGCGAGAGCGACCAGGCCCCGGGCAGATCGATGATGGAGCATTCGCCGCACCTGCCGACCCGAGCTTCGAACGTCGTGCCCGGAATGTTGGACGTCTGCGCCCGCAGACCGCACAGTGCGTTGAAGAGCGTCGTCTTGCCGACGTTCGGTTGGCCGACCATCGCCACGGAGCGACCGCCGAGCCCTTCCTCGATGTTCGAATGTTCCGTCGTCATGACTGGTTGTTGGTCAGTCGCCGACTTCGACTTGGATTGATTCGGTCAGGCACCGGGCCAGGCCAAGCCGCGTCGAGCCTGCTTCGACAATGCAGGACGCGCCGGCCCTGCACATGGTGACCTCAACGCCTTCACGCAGTCCCATGGCGCGAAGCAATGCCGCCTCCGCGCCTTCTGTTGCGGTGACATATGCGGTCGTGCCGGGTTCCAGGCAATCGAGGGTCACCGGTGGAACTCCTGCTGAGAATCAGTCTCAGCAAGAATACTAACGGGAGGTCG
>CAZMPA010000164.1:0-5524 GCA_964567915.1 uncultured Isosphaeraceae bacterium
TACGGCAGCATCGAGGGCATCTACGAGCATCTGGACGAGATCAAGGGCAAGCGGAGGGAGAATCTGGAGGGTGGCGAGGCGCGGCTGCTCATGAACCGGGAGTTGATCCGGCTGCGGGAGGACCTGGACTTCACGTTCTCGCTTGAGGAGGCTGTGTGCGATCCGGCCGACCTACCGGTTGAGCGAATGGGGCCGCTGCTCCGCGAACTCGACTTCAGCCGCGCCACCCAGCGACTCGGTGGGCTGGTGACTTCGGCGCGGGCCCAGCGGGGCGAAGGAGACGCCTCGCTTGACGCGGGAACGCTGTGGGCCGATCACGACTCCGACGGAGCGCCGCGGCAGGCCGACTCAAACGCCTCGTACGCCGCCGTCCTGACGCAGGAGGATCTGGCGAAGGTAGTCCAGGACGCCCTGGCCGCGGACACGGTGGCCTTTGATGTCGAAACGACCGGGCTCGACACTATGCAGTGCAGGTTGTGCGGCGTCTCGCTCGCGTGGAAGAAGGGGGAGGCCGTCTACATCCCGACGCGATCGCCCGATCCGGACGCGCACCTGGACGAGGCAACGGTCATTGCCGGGCTGCGGCCGTTGCTCGAAGATGAGACCATCACCAAGGTGGCGCACAACGCCAAGTTCGATCTGAACGTGCTTCGGTCGGCGGGGTTGTGTGTTCGCGGGCCGGTGAAGGACACAATGATCGCCTCCTACGTTGCGGACGCAACGCGATCGAGTCATCGAATGGACGCGTTGGCCCTTGGGCTCCTGGAACTGCACTGCATTGCGATCTCGAGTCTGATCGGCACAGGCAAGTCGCAGCGGACGTTTGATACCGTCGCCCTGGACCGCGCTGTCCCATACGCCGCCGAGGACGCGGACGTGACGCTGCGGCTGCTCAAGCCCCTGGAGGCGACCGTGGCTGCGGAGGGTCTGTCGCCGCTGCTCGATGACATGGAACTTCCGCTCGTCCGCGTTCTGGCAGACATGGAGTTTGCGGGTGTGCGAATCGAGCCCGATGAACTGGACCGTCAGCGGCTTCGGCTCTCGGATCGATTGGAGGCGTTGCGAGCGCGGATCGCCGACGTCTCGCCCTGTCCCCTCAACCCAGATTCCCCCAAGCAACTGGCCGCCGCCCTTTTCAACGATCCGGGAGCGGACCCGCCCGGGCTCGGATTGACTCCGATCAAGCGACGCAAGACCGGGCCGTCCACCGACGTGGAGGTTCTGGAGAAACTCGAGGCGAATCCAGAAGTTGATACGCCGCTTCCTGGATTCATCCTTGAGTACAGGCAGTTGGCCAAGCTCGTCAACACCTATCTGGTGTCGCTCAAGGAGTGCATCAATCCCCGGACGGGCAGAGTGCACGCCTCGTTCAACCAGACGGTCACGGCGACCGGCAGGCTCAGCAGCAGCGATCCGAATCTGCAGAACATCCCGATTCGGACGGATCTTGGCAGGGACATTCGTCGCGCCTTTGTCGCCGAACCGGGTCATATGCTTGTGACTGCCGACTACTCACAAGTCGAGCTGCGCATCTTGGCGCACCTCTCCGGCGACGAAGCATTGCAGCAGGCGTTTCGTGAGGGCGAAGACATCCACAAGGCGGTGGCGTCCGAGGTGTTCTCGGTGCCCCTCGACGAGGTCACCCGCGAGCAACGCGGCGCCGCGAAGATGGTGAACTTTGGCATCGTGTACGGCATCACGCCGTACGGCTTGTCGCGGCGGCTCGGCGACGGCACCGACGTCCCACGCGCCGCCGCGATCATTCGTGACTACAAGGCGCGGTTCAAGGGCATTGACGCCTTCCTCCGGTCGTGCATTGACAAGGCTGAGCGGGACGGCTTTGTTGAGACGATATGTGGCCGCCGCAGGCGCATCCTCGAGATCGGTTCGGCCGATCAGCAACGCCGAGCGCTCGCAGAGCGGCTGGCCATCAATTCGGTGGTGCAGGGCAGCGCGGCGGACCTCATCAAGCGAGCGATGATTGACCTGCACGCCAGGCTGCCGGGGCTCGATCCCGCCGCCCGACTGGTTCTGCAGGTGCACGACGAACTTGTGGTCGAAACGCCGGAGTCCCGCGCGGAGGCGACGCGTGACCTGCTCGTTTCATGCATGGAAGGTGCCATGGACCTCGACGTGCCGATTGTCGTTGATGTCTCCGTGTCGCAGTCGTGGTACGACGCCAAGTAACGTTCGTCGACCGCCCGAACCCGATCTGAAAAACACACGACGCCCGCCATCGGCCGGGGCCGGTGACGAGCGTCTGAGTCCTTCTCCCCTCCGCAGGAGCCTGGCTCGAAGGAGCCTTCGGTCGGAGTTCTCTCCTCCACCGACCGGGTCCTTCAACCTTCGCCTCTCTTCCTGAGGAATGGCTTGGTTGTCGGTCAGTCCACAATGACGCGAATTGATTTCGATGCAAGGGGGATTCTGGGAAATCGGCGGAGCGTTTTTGTGATGGGCCCATCTGAAGCGGTAGGCGGCCTCAACAGCCGGTAGCCTGCCCCCCGATGCACCGATGCCTCGTCGCCGCAGGGACCTCCACGACCGCGCAGGCCGGCGCAGAAGCCGTCAGGCGTGGCGGCAACGCCGTGGACGCCGCTGCCGCCGCTGCCATCGCCTCCTGGGTCTGTGAGCCCGGGATGACGGCCTTGGGCAGTGCGGCGCTGGGTATGGTCCGGCCCGCCGGCGAGGCCCCGGTCCTGGTGGATGGGCTGACGGCCATGCCTGGCCTTGGAGGCCACACGGGATCGCCTCCGGGGGGCGATCGGATCACGATGGCCTACGGGCCTGGAGTTGAGACGGGCATCGGGGCGGCCTCCGTGGCGGTCCCGGGAGGCCCGGCTGCCGTCGAAACGCTTCAGCAGCGGTGGGGCAGGCTGCCGTGGGCTGCCGTCGTCGCGCCGGCCATTCGACTGGCGGCCGAGGGCTTCCCCTTTCCTGGCGTGTCGGCGGCGTACATGCGGATCTCCGGCGAGCCGATCTACGACCTGACCCATGGGAGCCAACGCATCTGGCGGAATGCGAACGGGCATCCGCGAGTCGCGGGGGAGCGGACGGTCCTTCCTGAGTTGGCGAACGACCTGGAACTGATTGCTGAGGAAGGCACCAGAAGCCTCTACTCCGGCGCGGTTGGCGAGCAGATCGCAGCGTGGATTCTCGAGGCCGGAGGCGCCATGTCAGTTCAGGACCTCTCCGCGTATCGCGTCGACGTTCGGCCGCCGAAGGTCGTAGAGGATCACGGTTGGACCGTGTCCACCGCCGATACGATTGGGGGGGAAGCGCTCATCGAGATGGTGCGTGGGTTCGGCGGCGTGCAACCCGCCGCGGACGGCGAGGCCGCGGCACTGGTCGACATCATGCAGGCGGCGCTCCGACGGCGGGATGATCGGCTCCGCCGGGCCTCGGCGTCGACGACGCAGATCTGCGCGGCCGACGACGAGGGCAACGCGTGCAGCATCACGACGTCGACCGGGTATGGGTCGGGTGTGGTGGTGCCGGGTACCGGCATCATGCTCAACAATATGCTGGGCGAACTGGAGCTTCTTCCCAACGGTCCCGGCGTGCTGGCGGCCGGAGATCGCCTGCCGTCCAACATGACGCCGCTCATTGCGGTGCGGGGAGGGGCAGTTGTGGCCCTCGGCGCGGCGGGGGCGGACCGCATCGCGCCCTCGATTGCGCAGACTTGGCGTCGCATCGCGGCCCAGGCGTTGGGCTGCTCGGCGGCCGTTGATGCGGCGCGCTTTCACGTCCGAGGCGCCCACAACGAGCCGATTCTCGACTATGAGCCAGACTTCGATCCTGTCGGTGTGGCCCTTCCCCTGAACCCATTTGATGCGCAGCACATGTACTTCGGCGGCGTGCAGGCGGCGGCGCGATGTGAGGCGGGTTTGCTCGATGGCGGCGGCGATCCCAGGCGAGGAGGCGCTGTGGCGGTCGTGTGAGTGACGACGCCCGGCGGAATGGACATCGAAGCGGCCCCTGGTCGTGCCTGATTGCCGGCCGGGTGAACACCCGACTTTTGCTTGTGTTGCGGTACGGTTCGTGCTGGAATAGCGGGATGGGCATCAGGTTGTCAGCCGTATCGGCAGGACTGATCCTCGGCGGCCTGGCTGAGGCGTCTGTTGTCGACATCGTCTACGAGGCCAGCACGCTGGTGGCGCCCGATGCCGGCGCAAGCGATCTCTTTGGTTCCGGCGTCGCTGTTTCGGGCGGCACCGCGGTGGTCTCGGCGCCGCAGGACGACGACGGGGGTGATCAGGCCGGGGCGGCGTGGGTGTACCTGCGGGACAGCAGCGGATGGACTCCGGTGCAGAAGATTGTGCCGCCGAGCGGCACGACAGTCGTCGGCTACGGCAACCAGGTGCGCATGTCCGGGGACACCCTGGTTGTTTCGGCGACGTTTGACAGCGGAAGCGATGTGTACGGCGCGGTCTACGTACATACTCGGGATGGTGGCGCGTGGTCGCATGCGGCAACAGTCTGGTCTGCCGACGGCGCCGATGAAGACTTCTTCGGCACGTCGATCGCCGTATCAGGATCCACCATTGCGGTGGGGGCCGCTCGGGTGACGGGGATGGGGACTGAAACCGGCGCGTGCCATGTGTACACGATTGACGGGGACGACTGCGTTGAGGTCGCCGAGCTCTCCCCCAGTGACGGAACCGATGCCGACGCCTTTGGCCAGGCCGTGGCGGTGTCTGGGGATCTTCTGGCCGTTGGCGCTCCAGGCGCTGACGCCGTCTACGTCTACCGCGATCAGGGCGGTCTGTGGACGGAGGAAGCCAGGCTGGAAGCGCCCGGCGCGCTCATTGGCGCGAGGTTTGGCGAGCGGGTCGCAGTGGACGGCGATCGCGTCCTCGTCGGCGTGTATCGTGACGACAGCCTTGGTTCGTTGGCGGGACAGGTTGTGTTGTATACATGGGGCGGGGGCGGCTGGCCGCTGGAGGCGACGCTCACCGCCACCGATGGAGAAGCAGGCGATCAGTTCGGCGAATCAGTCGCTATTGAAGGTGACACCCTCGTTATCGGCGCCAACAAGGACGCCGATCAGGGCGCGTCCGCAGGGGCCGCCTATGTGTTTCGATACGAGGATGGCGCATGGTTGGAGCAAGCGAAACTCCTGAGCAGCACCGGCGCGGCGTATGACAGGTTTGGTGAGGTGAGCGTGTCCGGTGATCAAGTTCTGGTCGGAGCGCCCTACGCGGACCCTGGCGGCTTGAATACCGGTGCCGCGTTCACCTATGTGATTCCGAGTGCGTGCCCTGCGGACATCGATGGTGATGGCGAGGTGTCCATCGCCGATGTGCTGGCCGTCATTGACGCCTGGGGCCCCTGCGGCGTCTGCTATCCAGACTTGAACGCGGACGGCGTGGTCGATATTGATGACCTGCTTGAGACGATGTCGAGTTGGGGGGCGTGTCCGTAACGATACGTAGCGGTCGGCTCGGCTGATCCCCGTGCTGCGGCGGGCCACTGACTCGTGAACGACCGAAGGAGAAGCACGTAGTGCTTCTCCTTCCGAGTGAAC
>CAZMPA010000165.1:0-5476 GCA_964567915.1 uncultured Isosphaeraceae bacterium
CGGGATCGACTGGACATTCATCTCCACCGCCTTCACGCGGTTGTCGTCGATGTTGATCTTGCCGATCCTGGCCTTGCCGTCATAGTCGGCGGCCAACGCATCGATCGTGGGCCCAAGCATTTTGCAGGGCTGGCACCACTCGGCCCAGAAATCGACGAGTACAGGCACATCGCTCTGCATCACGTCCTGGTCCCAGGTGGCTTCGGTAAAGGTCATGACGGCGTCGCTGGCCATGGGGAACTCCTGAAGTGGTTGGGGGGCTCTTGAGAAGAGCGGATTGTACAGGGCCCGGGCCCCCCAGCACGCCCACTTTCAAGGGTTCCCTGTGAGTCCCCGGGGGGCTGCAGCTCAGCAGGACTCCGGCGGCGAGCCGCACACCGAGGCCACCGCCACCCGTGCGCCGGCGATGTCATGGACGCGGAAGATCCGGACCCCTGCGGCGGCCTGCACTGCCGCCACGACGGCCGAAACCGCATCGCGATCCGCGGCGCGTTCGATGCCGGTGACAGCCCCGAGAAAGGACTTCCGGCTTGCGGCCGCCAGCAGCGGGTATCCCATGGCGAGCAGCGAGGCCGTGCCCGCAATCAGCTGCCAATTCTGCGGCACGCTCTTGCCGAAGCCCAATCCCGGATCCAGACAGATCGCGTCGGGGCCGACACCCGCCCGAGCAGCCGCCTCGGCGCGGCCGAGCAGCCACGTTCGGACTGCAGACACCACGTCCCCCCCATAGTCAGGATCCTGCTCATACGCATCGCTCCAACAGTCTTCGTCGGGAGGACGCAAACGATGCATCAGGACCAGCCCACATCCACGCGATGCGGCGAGCGGAAGCATGGCCTCGTCTTCAAGCCCGGCGGAAACGTCGTTGACGATGTCGGCGCCCGCGTCGAGCGCCGCCCGGGCGACGGCCGCGCGGGTCGTGTCCACACTCACTGGAACCGAACTCCGGCGGCGAATCGCCTCGACGACCGGCACGACCCGATCAATCTGCTCGGCGGCCTCAACCCGCCTCGCGCCGGGCCTGGTCGACTCTCCCCCGACGTCGATGATCGCTGCACCGGCGCTCACCATTCCGCACGCATGATCGGCAGCAGCGGTCGAATCCGCGTAGGCGCCCCCGTCGCTGAACGAGTCGGGGGTCACATTGAGAATGCCCATGATCCTGGGCTCGCAGAGGTCGAGCTCGCGATCGGGGCTGATCCGCCAGTGCGTCGCCGCGGTCACTCCACCGTCACGCTCTTGGCGAGATTGCGGGGCTTGTCGACGTCGTGGCCGCGGAGCAACGCCGCGTGATACGCAAGCAGTTGCAGCGGCACGATGGTGAGCAGTGGCTGAAGCGGCTCGGGCGCATCCGGAACAAAGAAGACGTCGTCAGCAATCGAGGTGATCTCGTCGTCGCCCTCGGTCGCGACTGCAATCACGTGCGCGCCGCGGCTCTTGACCTCTTCGATGTTTGAAAGCACCTTGCGGTACTGACTGTTTCGCGTTGCGATGAACACAGCCGGCATCCCGTCGTCGATGAGCGCGATCGGACCGTGTTTCATCTCGGCCGCGGGCATGCCCTCGGCGTGGATGTACGAGATTTCCTTGAGCTTGAGCGCCCCCTCAAGGGCAACTGGATAGTTGAAGCCCCGACCGAGGAAGAGCCAATTGTCGCGGTGCAGGTACCGCTCCGCGACGCGTCTGGCCTCGTCCCCAAGTTGGCAGGCTCGCTCAATCTTGTCGGGGATGGTCTCAAGCGCCGCAATGAGTCTGATCGACTGCGCATTTGAGAGGAATCGCCGCCTGCCAAGAAACAACGCGAACATCGTCGCCGCCGTCACCTGACCGAGAAACGCCTTGGTTGAAGCAACCCCCACTTCGGGGCCGACCCGCAGATACACACCGGCGTCTGTTGTTCCCGGGATGGATGAGCCGACCACATTGATCAGCCCGAGGGTCAGCGCGCCACGCTCTCTCGCCTCTCGCACACCGGCAAGCGTGTCGGCGGTCTCGCCAGACTGGCTGACGGCCACGACAACGGTGCCCTCTTCGATGATTGGGTTGCGGTATCTGAACTCGCTGGCAAAGTCGGTCTCGGACGGGACCTTGGCGAGATCTTCGACGAGATATTCGCCCAGCATGCCCGCGTGCAGCGCTGTGCCCTGCCCCAGAAAGACGACGCGGCGGCAGCGGATGAGTTCTCGAGCATGATCGCTCAGGCCGCCAAGAATGATCTCGCCATCCTTGCTGTCGAGACGACCACGAAGGCAGCGGCGAACGGCCTGCGGCTGCTCCATGATTTCCTTGAGCATGTAGTGCGGGTAATCACCGAGTTCGATCACGTCGAGGCTGACTTCTAGTTCTCGCAGCCGCGGCGTGACCTGCACGTTATCCAGATCGGCGGTATGAAAGGAGTCTCGCGTAATGCGGGCCACGATCTCCTCGTCGAGGTCGGCGACCCGGCTTGTGTGGCCGACAATTGCCTGCGCGTCCGAGGCAACGATGTAGCCGTGCTCACTCACCCCGATGAGCAATGGCGATCCGCGACGGGCGGCGATCAGGACGTCAGGCTCTTCCTCTGAGATGACAGCGATTGCGTACGCGCCCTCGACCTCTCGAACAGCGGACCGAACCGCAGCAGCGAGGTCGCCCTCGTACAGTTCGCCGATCAGGTGCGTGAGCACTTCGGTATCGGTTTCCGAGACAAACGTGTGCCCCTTGCCGAGCAAGTAGGTCCGAAGCGCCGCGTAATTCTCGATGATCCCGTTATGCACCAGCACGATGCCATGGCCGAGCGAGGCGTCGTCGCGATGTGGGTGGGCATTCTTCTCCGTCACACCACCGTGCGTTGCCCACCGCGTGTGGGCAATGCCAATGGTGCCATCAAAGTGATCGTCACCGTCAATCTGCTGCTCAAGGACCCTGACCCGCCCCACCGTGCGGGCGACGTGCAGACCCCCATTGAGGACGGCCATGCCCGCGGAGTCGTAGCCGCGATACTCCAGCCGTTTCAGTCCCTCCAGCAGCACCGGACGGGCCTGCTCGGAGCC
Source organism: uncultured Isosphaeraceae bacterium (assembly GCA_964567915.1). Classification (GTDB taxonomy): domain Bacteria; phylum Planctomycetota; class Phycisphaerae; order Phycisphaerales; family SM1A02; genus UBA12567. The sequence goes on from CAZMPA010000165.1 coordinate 3,033, forward strand.
GATATAGGCGACGATTCCGCACATGGGCGGCATTGTAGGTCACGCCGCTGCTGGTAGGCTCCCGGGATGCATCTGTGGTCAAGCGATATTCAGGAGCGGGTTGACGGCGCCCGGCCGCTTGCCGCCCGAATGCGGCCCGCCACGCTCGACGAGGTCGTGGGGCAGCAACATCTGGTTGGCCCGGAGGGGCTGCTGCGGAAGATCGTGGCAGGCGTCGGCATCGGCTCACTGATCCTCTGGGGGCCGCCAGGCACCGGAAAGACCACGCTGGCGGAAGTCGTCGCCCGCGAAAGTGAACGACCGCTCACCTCGGCCAATGCTGCGGCGATCGGCGTCAAGCAGATCCGCGAGATCCTCGACGCGTCGCGGAGACGAATCGAGGGCGGCGGGCCCGCCACCGTGCTGTTTCTCGACGAAATCCACCGATTCTCCAAGAGCCAGCAGGACGTGCTGCTGGGAGATGTGGAACGCGGCATCGTCTCGCTGATCGGCGCGACGACGGAGAACCCCTACTACACCGTCAACGACGCCCTCATCAGCCGCGCGACGCTCATGCAGTTGCAGTCGCTGGCGGCGGAGGACATCGCCGTGGTCCTGGACCGGGCGATGGCCACCGACGAACTGCTCCAGGGCCGCGGCCTCGATGCGGAGGCGCGCAAGCTGCTGGCGGACCGATGTGAGGGGGACGCGCGACGGGCGCTGGCGGCGCTCGAACTTGCTGCCAGCCTGCAACCCACTGGTGACATCGCATGCGAAGCGGCCGAACAGGCGATTGGTGCCCGCGGCCGCCGCTTCGACCGGCAAGGAGACCTGCACTACGACCTCGCCAGCGCGCTCATCAAGTGCATCCGCGCAAGCGACGCGGACGCGGCCATCCATTGGCTGGCGGTTCTGCTGGAAGCCGGTGAGGATCCACGGTTCATCTGCCGCCGACTGGCGATTCTGGCCAGCGAAGACGTCGGGCTCGCATCGCCGCAGGCCATGCAACTTGCGGCCGCCGCCTGGGACATCGTCGAGCGGATCGGCATGCCCGAGGCCGAGCTGACGCTCTCGAATCTGGTGCTGTACCTCGCCACGTGCCCGAAGTCCAACAGCGCCGCGACCGCCATCTGGACCGCTCGCGCCGCCGCGCGCGATCTGCCCGGCATCGAGGTGCCGCTGCATCTGCGAAGTGGTCAAACGCGGGGCGCCGACGAACTTGGCTACGGCGCGGACTACATCTACGCTCACGACGATCCAGCCGCGGCCGCAGCGATGAACAACATCAATCCAGACTCCGGCGAGCCGCCTCCCACGTACTTCAAGCCCAGCGACCACGGCTTTGAAGCGACGATCAGGAAGCGGCTGGAGCAGGACGACTCGTGAAGGACGCCAAGGCGGCCATCCGCGGCGATGTGCAGGCGGCCGTGGCCGCACTGTCGCCGCAGGCGCGAGCGGATGCGGCCGCGCGGCTCGCCGAGGCGCTCTGGACGACCACCGGTCCACTCGCAGGCTTCTCGGGCGGCGTCCTGCTTGGCTACATGCCACTCGGCGATGAAATCGACCCCCGCCCCGCCATGCAGCGATGGATGAACGCGGGCGGGCGGCTTGCGGTTCCGGTGACCGACTGGGCCGCAAGGCGAATGCAAGCAGCCGCCATCGAGTCGCTGGACCCGCGGAGCATGGAGCATCGCCCACACGGGGTTCTGGAGCCCGCCTCGCCCACCATCATCGACCCGCCCGATCTGGCTGTCGTACTTGTACCGGGCGTTGCGTTCGATGCCTGCGGCGGGCGTCTCGGCCGCGGCGCCGGTTTCTACGACCGATTTCTTGCGACGCTGTCCTGTCCCACCATCGGTGTGTGCTTTGCGTCGCAGCAGATCGAGCGGGTGCCACGCGAACCACATGATGTCCCGGTCGGCGCGGTGGTTGCGGGCTGATCAGTCGAGCGAGCCAGTCGCCCTGGGATGCCCGTGCACAGCCACGGCCAACCCACCGACGAGCAGGTACTCAATCCCGGTCGAGTTCAGTCATGACAAGAACTCTCTGAAGTCGGGCGCAAGCGGCATCGCCATACAGCATCTCCCGCAGACTCAACAGGGCCCGCAGTCGATCTTCAACCGACCGGCTCCGCCAGTACGCCCGCGTGTCGTCGGGCCCCCGCAGCGGTCCCGTCGAGAACGCTTGCCTGTCCAGCCTCTCTGAGTCCATCTGCCGCCAGTGTATTGCGACCGCCCTCCCCGGGGAGACGGCGCATCTACTCCCGAATAAGCACGACGCTGTTGCCTTCGGTCAGCATCTCGTACACCAGCGCGATGTCGTCGTCGGCAAGCCGCACACAGCCCATGGAGCGATCCTGCCCGATCGAATCCGGGTCGATCGTGCCGTGAATGCCGAAGCCCTGTTCCTGCAGGTTGTGCGCGTCGATGCCGTCGAGCCCGCTCCAGTATTCGCCGATGGGGTTC
>CAZMPA010000166.1:0-5475 GCA_964567915.1 uncultured Isosphaeraceae bacterium
GCATTCGGGGCACGGCGCCGTCTCCGAAATGCCCCGCCTGTCGTACCCGCACTGCCCGCACGTCGGGTGAGACTCGAAACGCTCGCCGGGCGGTGGCAACTTCTGCGCGCACGTCTGGCACAGCGCGCCGACCGGAAGCCCGGGCGTTGGCGTTCCGCACTTGGGACAGCTCAACCCCGTCCAGCCGCTACCTCCGCCGCCGCCAGGAGTGACTGCCTCACACCCACACTCGGGACAGGGACGGCCCGAAGGCAACCCGCGGCGGTCATACCCACACTCAGGGCACGGCACAGGCGACGCGTCGTCCGGCGTGTATCGGCCGAGGTGAAGTGGATCGATCGGAGGCACACTTCCTCCTTCTGAGGCAATCAGGCTGGCGCCGCGGAATGCTCCAGCACGTGCTGCACCGCCCGCCTGAACATCTGAAGACCCGGCGGGTCGTCCTGGCCAGACGCGCCCCGCGTCCAACACGGATGCTGCGTCCAGTGGAGATATCGCTCAGGGTGGGGCATCAACCCCAGAACCAGTCCAGTGTCGTCGCAGATGCCCGCCACGTGGCCACAACTTCCGTTGGGATCGTCGTCCGCAGCGTACCGCACTGCGATACGGCCCTCCGCTTCCAGACGCGTCATCACAGTTGCGTCGGCGTGGAATCGGCCCTCACCATGTGCAATGGGCAGCACCATGGTGGCATCATCGCCGGTCAGGTCGCGGGTCCAGATGCACCTGGAGGCGGGATACTCGACTCGAACCCATCGATCGACAAAACGCCCGCCGTCGTTCTCAAGCAGCGCCGCCTCTGTCCGTGCGGGCCCGTCCGGCCACGGTCCAGGCAGCAGGCCAGCCTGCGTTGCGATCTGAAACCCATTGCAGGGCGCGATCATGGGAACGCCGCGGTCAATTGCGGCGTGGAGCCCGTCGATGATCGTCGACCGGAGCATGACCGCCAATATGCGGCCCGCAGCAATCGCGTCGCCATACGAAAAGCCGCCGGGAAGACCGATCAAGTCCGCGCGCTCAAGTATGGACGGGTCGGCCGCGACCGCGTTGACGTGCACACGCTCCGCCGCGGCGCCGGCAAGCTCAAACGCTTCGGCCAACTCCAGATCGCAGTTGATGCCGGGCGCCGTCAGGACGATCGCCTGTGGTCGCGTGCTCATGCCGTCCATGGTACTCGGGCCGTCGTACATCAGATTCTCAAACCACCACGCCAGGCCTCTCCAAGCACGTCCATATCCATCGACAACTCACCGATCGTCATGGCTCGACTCTCAGTCACGTCACCGATGACGCGAGCCTGATGCGCCGACAATGCCTCGCAGACGGTGCCCGCATCGGACGGGTGGACCCCGAGGAGATAGCGGGACGGCGTCTCGGCAAAGCACCCCACTGCCCGTGAGCCAGCCACCTCTACGGCCGCAGCATCGAGCGTCGCGCCAACGCCGCCGGCCATGACCATCTCGGCCGCCGCCACGAGCAGCCCACCCTCGCTGCAGTCATGGGCGGCCAGCACCCGGCCAGCCGCGATCTGTGCCGCGACGTCGCGGGCACGCGCTGGCCCAGCCTCAAGATCCACTACTGGAAGTGATCGCTCGCCTGGAGCATCGGCCGCCACCCGCAACAGGTGGCTGCCGCCAACTGCACTCCCGGTCTCGCCAACGAGTATCAGCACGTTGCCAACTGACTTTGCGTCCATCGTGACGCACTGCGTGACATCTGGCACGATGCCGAACCCACTGATAAGCATGGTCGGAGGAATTCGGATGGTCTCGCCGGACTCGGTCGTGAACTGGTTGTTCAGCGAATCCTTGCCACTGATAAACGGCGTGCGGTACGCCAACCCGGCATGCAGACACGCAACCGAAGCACGCACTAACTCCGCCATCCGCTGCGGATCATCGCAACCGGGCCAGCAGTAGTTGTCGAGGATCGCGATCTGGCCCGGATCGGCGCCGACGCAGACCAGATTGCGGACGCACTCGTCCACGGCAGCAAGCACCATCAGATACGGATCGCTGGCCCAACCTGTCGCCAGGCCGGAGCCAATGGCAAGCCCCTTGGTTGAACCACGCACAGGTGTAATGACTGCGGCGTCTCCCGGTCCGTCTCCCGCAGGCCCCACGAAAGGCTTGAGCACTGTGCGGCCCTGCACCTCATGGTCGTACTGGCGAACGATGTCCTGCTTCGACGCGATGTTCGGATGCGAGAGCAGTGACACCAGCGTCTCCGCAATGTCGGGCTCGCGTGTTGCATGGACAAGCGGGGCATCTGGGACGGCCCACACCGCCTCCCGCACGCGATCGGGAAGGCCCCCATGCATGAACTCCATGGACAGCCGGCCGATCTCCTCCCCGTCGTAGTGAAGGACCAACTCGGCCTCGGGCGTCCCGAAGTAACCAAGATCGCACCACTCCACTTCGTGCGCTTCGCAGATGGCAGCAATGGCGTCCACCTTGGAAGGCGAGACAGCCAGAACCATTCGTTCCTGCGCTTCACTGATCCAGATCTCCACCGGCGTCAGGCCGGCGTACTTGAGCGGGGCCCGCTCAAGATGCACCTCAGCGCCAAGCTGCTCGCCCATTTCTCCCACCGCGCTGCTGAAGCCACCCGCGCCGCAGTCGGTGATTGCGGTGTACAGGCATCCCGACTCGTGATCTCGCGCCGCGAGAATCGCGTCAAGCACCTTCTTCTCGGTAATGGGATTGCCGATCTGCACGGCGTGCGAAAACTCATCGGCATGGGTGTCTGTGAGCTCCGCGGACGAGAAGGTCGCGCCGTGGATGCCGTCCCTGCCGGTCCGGCCACCCAATGCGATGATGCGATCACCTGAAGTCGGCTCGCCATGCACCATGTCTCTGGGCATGACGCCGACGCACCCGCAGAAAACCAGCGGATTGCCCACATGGCCCTCGTCGAACCACACAGTGCCGTCAATCGTCGGAATACCCATGCGATTGCCGTAGTCACGCACACCCTCTACGACTCGCGACAGAATGCGACGCGGATGCAGGCAGCCCGCAGGAACCTCGGCAATGTCCAGGGGCGCCACGCAAAAGACGTCGGTCGCAGCGACCGGACGGGCCGCAAGACCTGTCCCAATCACATCGCGAATACACCCTCCGATCCCAGTCGCAGCCCCGCCGTACGGCTCAAGCGCTGACGGGTGGTTGTGCGTCTCAACCTTGAAGCACACCGCGTTGTCCTCGTCGAACCCGACGATGCCCGCGTTGTCAACAAAGACGGACAGGCACCAGTCGTCCAGTCCTTCGTCCATGAGCCGGTGCGTCGCCGCGGCAACGGTCGACTTCAGCAGGTTGTGGATTCTGATCGAGCCGTCGCTTTGCGTTTCGGCACCCGGAATGTCGCCACCGCCCGGAAGCTCCCCTCGGTAGTCAACCGTGGCCTTCAGCGTCTTGTGCACGCAGTGTTCGGACCACGTCTGGGCGAGCGTCTCAAGCTCAATCTCACGCGGATCCCTGTCGAGTGATCGAAAGTGATCTCGCACCTGCTGCATTTCATCGAGCGAAAGGAAGAGATGAGCATCTCGGCTCAATCGCTCTAGTGCCGCGTCGTCGAGATCCCGCATCGGGACGTCCCGCACCCGCATGTCGTGCTCATGGCCAGACGGGAATGACTCGGGATGGACGGCACCCACGCAGACGTCGTGAATCAGTGGATTGGCGAGGCACTTCGACACGATCCGATGCCCGGTCTCCGCGTCCACGCCGTGCAGGTCGTACCGGACCGCAGTGCGAACACGAACAGCCTGCCCAAGCATGGAACCGACAGCGGCCTCCACAGCCTGCGCATCGGGATCCATGACGCCGGGCAGAGGATGCACTTCGATAAGCGCCGACGCCCGAGGGGGCCCTGCGCCAACAACGACATCGTCGCTCACAGGGTGCGCCAGCAACTCACGCGTCACTCGCTCAATTGCCCGCTCGTCCAACTCGCCCTCGATGAGGTAGACGGCGGCAGTTTCAATTCGTTCGGGCGTCGCGTCGACACCAGACTCCTTCACAGTCGCCAGCGCAGCGCGGCCTACGGGATCACCTGCGTCGGCGCACGGTCGAACTTCCACTCGATGCACAGTCACGTCTCCAGCAGCATCTCGGCCTGTTGTTTGGCCAGTTGATCACATCGCTCATTGTCGGGGTGGCCCGTGTGCCCTTCCACCCACTGATAAGAGAGTTCGAGCCGCGAGCGTTCTATGTCGAGCGCCTTCCACAGGTCGACGTTCTTGACTGGTTTGCGTGCGGATGTCTTCCATCCACGTCGCTTCCAGTTGTCCATCCACTCGTTCAACCCGTTCAAGACGTACTGGCTGTCAGCGAAAATGCCGACCTGTGCCCCGTCCGGCAGCGTCCGCAGCCCCTCGAGTACTGCGGTCAGTTCCATGCGGTTGTTTGTGGTGGAAGGCTCACCGCCCACGAGCACGACATCGTCCTCCCCGTCGGCCGGCCGAAGAATGCAGGCCCAGCCGCCCGGACCGGGGTTGCCGAGGCAGGCCCCATCTGAATGCAACTCAATCTGTGGGAAGGGTTTCGTCACGTCTGGGGGGTCCGGAGGTGTGGCAGTCTATTCAGAATGGCCAATTGGCGGGCACACGGTGGAAATCGCCCCCACAACCCCCACCAACAACACTCCGGCCCACATCGGCCCGTCCAATCCACGGGTTATCCACACCCCGCCCGGCCAGGCGTCGCTGACGCCCGCTGGGGCTCCAGATGGCCGCCGACCGGCCTTGCCTCCCCCCGCGGTCCTGATACACTGCTCGGCTCGCCTCTTCGGCGGTTCAAGACGGTGTTCACGGAGTTCCCATGCCCACGATCAATCAACTCGTTCGCAAGCCCCGACGCAGCCCGAAGGCCAAGTCGAATGTCCGCGACCTCGCAGCATGCCCGCAGAAGCGTGGCGTGTGCCTGCAGGTTCGCACGGTGACGCCCAAGAAGCCGAACTCCGCCCTGCGGAAGGTGGCTCGTGTCCGCCTGTCGAACGGCAAGGAAGTCACCGCCTACATCGGCGGCGAAGGCCACAACCTTCAGGAGCACTCCATTGTGCTGGTGCGAGGCGGCCGAGTCCGTGACCTTCCGGGTGTTCGCTACCACGTCGTTCGCGGCAGCCACGACACGCTCGGTGTCGACGGACGCGCGAAGGGACGCTCCAAGTACGGAACCAAACGAGGCAAGAAGTAGTCTCGAGACGAGTTCTCATAGCAAGTCATCGCCCACGAGCGTGGGCACAGGCAAGTAATCGGCGACGCTCGACCTCGCGCCGGTGAACAACAGGCCCGCATCGCGGGCGGATGAGCCAGAGGAGGCCCACCATGGCCGGTCGTATTACCGCTTCTGAAAAGCAACTGCAGCCCGATCCCCGCTACGGAGACAAGGTGCTGGCCAAGTTCATCAACTGCGTCATGCTCGACGGCAAGAAGGCCGTCGCGCAGCGTGTCGTCTACGACGCGTTGGACAAGGT
>CAZMPA010000167.1:0-5414 GCA_964567915.1 uncultured Isosphaeraceae bacterium
CACAGTGGTTCAAATGGAGGGGCTTGCTTAGTCCGTAACTTGTATGGGTCCATGATGGGGTTCGCTTATAGAGTTGGTCCTACGCATAACTAAAGACGCAGCCATACTAGTAAGTAGCCCAACAGCGGCGTTCAAGCCGTGGTCAGGCTGGTTGTAACTGGACCGCCGAATTGCTGTTGGACATCATCCGCATCACGACCAGCGATCGACCGGCCCGGTGGAGGAGGCCATCTGTCAGGCACCGGGACTGACGATGCTGGTCCTGTGAGGTGTCACCAAAACCGGCACCACTGGGTGCACGAAACAGTGCAATCCGGTGCTTCAAGCTGCAAGTCAGCCAGTCCGAAACCGGCCGCCCCCAAGAACAACAAACCCCGCCGTAAAGCGGGGTTGTGCGGCTCGGTGCTGGACCGTGCCTCCGGTCAGAAAAAGCGGGTGAACGGATTCGAACCGTCGACATTCACGTTGGCAACGTGACGCTCTACCACTGAGCTACACCCGCATCGAATTGTCGGCACCGCCCAGATGGACAGTGGCCAAGACGAAGAAGTGTACCACGAAGCAGGCGGCTTGCAAATGTGTCTAGGGACGGCCGGCAAGATCGCTTGCCGACGGTCTGCGGCGGGATGTTACCGGTACAAGATGGGCCAATCGATGCATCTAAAGAGATCCAAAGAGGAGCTAGATCAGGTGGCGTCACGTCCGCTCGCACATGATGTCTCGCCGCTGCGCCAGCCTGATAGGCTGACTGATGGCATGGGTCATGTGCAGATCGATGCCAGAAGGACAGGAGATCATGTTCGTGGACACGGGGCGATACGACGCGTGGTTGCTCGGACGAGGCCAAGACGGAGGCCTGCCACACTTGGGATGTACACGCGTCTGCTGCGAACAGGCGCGAGCCAGCGGCCATGTCGAGTATCCATGCGCCCTTGGCATCCGTGATCGGGACACTGAACAACTGCTGCTAATCGAAGCCACGCCAGCAGTGACTCCCCAGATCGACATGCTGCATGCGCTTGCAGGTGCTTCGGAGCGTGGACGGCGACCCGTTGATGCCGTACTGATCACGCACGCGCACATCGGTCACTACACCGGGCTCATGCAGTTTGGATAAGAAGTCGCAGCCACCGACCATGTGCCGCTTCACATCACACCGCGCATGGCAAACTTTCTGCGGGACAATGATCCATGGGCCCAAGTCATCGAGTACGGCCAAGTGGATGTCCGCGAAGTCATGCCCGGTCAATGCTGTGAGCCACTGGACGGACTGCGTGTCGAGTTCATCGCCGTGCCGCACCGCGACGAGCACAGTGACACCATGGCCTTCAAAGTGCATGGGCCAGAACGCACGTTGCTTTGGGTTCCAGACGTCGATCAGTGGGGACGGCACGAGGGCCTCCTAGACACCCTCATGGATGGCGTCGATGTGGCCTATGTCGATGCCACCTTCTATGACCGCAGCGAACTGCCCGGGCGAGATCTCACGCGCATTCCGCACCCATTCATGGTCGACACGATGCAGTGCTGGGCTGATCAAGCCATGGCGCGACCAGGCGTGATGCGGTTCCTGCACATGAATCACACCAACCCCGTATTGCATGATGCCGCCCTTCGCGAGGCAGTTGAAGCGCGTGGATTTGGGATTGCGCAGATCGGTGAACATCACACGCTGTAGCGGTCCATGGCGCCACACACGCTGGGCGTCGATTCCCAAACATGATCGGCCCCGATTGGCCACAAGAGCCTGTGTGGGCGAGGCCAGAATCAGTACAATTGAACCGTCTAGCCCGCGTGGCCCACGTGCCAATAGCGAGAAGGAGACTCGTGATGCAGCCAGCCACCACCGCGATCATTCTGATTGGGTATCAAAACGATTACTTTGCGACTGATGGCATCCTGCAGGGTGTGCTCGAAAGCCCAGATCGCACACGAGATGTGCTGAATCGCACGATCGCCATGATCGACACACTGAAGGACCAGCCCATCACCATGATCGCCACGCCGATCATCTTCAGTTCGGACTACTCGGAAGTCACGCAAGCTGGTGGCATTTTGGCTGCGATCAAAGATGCCAAGGCTTTTCAGGAGGGGCATCCTGGATCGGCCACGGTGGATGAGCTCGCCGCCTTTGGCGATCGCATTCTGGAGATTCCAGGGAAGCGCGGACTCAACGCGTTCGCGCAGACAGCATTGGCCGCCACACTTGACTCCAAGCAGATTGAAGATGTCATTGTGGCTGGTGCCGTCACGTCGATCTGTATCGATTCAACAGCCCGCGCTGCCTACGAGCGTGGGATGAATGTGACCGTGCTTTCTGATTGCACGGCAGCACGGACGTCCGCAGAACAAGAATTCTTTTGTGAGAGCATTTTCCCGACCTATGCCAATGTCATGACCTCTGAAGCGGTGATGGACCAGTGCACAGCGTCGCAGGTTTGATGGGGCACGGTGAGCGATGCAGCGACGTGGCTTAGTCGTGCTCGGAATGCAAGAAGGACTCTTTGGCCAGTCTGCCACATGGTGTCATGATGATGGTCATGATGTCGATGTCAAAGGTATTGCGGCCCGCATTGACCAATTGCTGGATCACGCAGAAACAGCATGGATGAGCAGCGTGCATGTGGCGATGCGTCTTGAAGATGGTCATGGTGATCAGGCCGTGACCAATGCCATGATGGATGGTTCGCCTGGGGTGTCATTGCTTCGTGGTTTTGTGTCGCGGCATCCGCACGTCGAGCAACTCGCCGCTTGGCCCGGGCGAGATGCATTTCGCGGCAGTGATCTCGACCAGTTACTTGGGGAACACGGCATCGGTCAGATTGTGATTGCCGGTCCCACAATAGCTGGCATGCTTGATGCGACTTGCCGCACCGCCTATGCATTGGGCTACGAAGTGGTGGTGCCAGCGGATTGTCTGTTATCACTCCACGAGGCCGAGCGTCAGGTCTATGTGGAGACCGTGCTAGGAGCCTATGTGCGTGTGCTTGAGATGCAGGACATCATTGGAGTGGCGGCATGACGCAGGCGAGTGAAGAAGCCAAACGCCTCGCTAGCACGCTGCCGCGAGATCTTCTGCCAACGGTGACCTGGCGTCCGCCTGATGCAGGTGATTTTTTGATCGACCAGATCAGCGGGAGTAGATTGCCTACGGTCACCTTGAAGGATCGCGAGCGGATCGGCAGTGAGCCCGTCGAGTTGATGGTGGACGAGCTGATCGGTACTGGTGGCATGGGCATGGTGCACGCCGCGCAGCAAGTCAGCCTCAAACGTGAAGTCGCCGTGAAGCGTGTGCGACCCGATCGTCGTAATGATGGATCGGAAGCGCAGTTGAGACGCGAAGCATATTTGATGGGACAGTTGGAGCACCCAGCCATTCCACCATTGCATATGGTGGCGAATGCTGACAACCAATGTGTACTGGTCATGCGCCGTGTCCGCGGCACACCATGGGATGAGAAACTCGAAGATTATGGTCTTCAGGACAGCAGTCGCATTTTGCAAGGGGCGGCGTTGCGATCCGAGTTGTCGACGTTGTTGCGTATTGGTGAGGCTATTGCCTATGGCCACGAACAACGCATCTTGCATCGAGACATCAAGCCAGGCAATGTCGTGATCGGTGAGTTTGGTGAGGTGTATTTGCTGGATTGGGGTATCTCGGTCCAGTTGGATGAGCATGGTGTCTATGAAGCTGGTTCTTTTGCAGGCACGCCAGCATTTGCCGCGCCGGAGATGCTGGGGCGGAAGCCTGTGCTTGATGAGCGGACAGATGTGTATCAGCTTGGTGCCACCTTGTACTGCGTGGTGACTGGGGATCCGCCACATCAGGGGACGACAGCGGAGGAGGTATTCAGTCAGATCCTCATTTCACCAGTTCCAGATCTCACAGATGAATGGCCTGACTCTCTGGCGATGGTGTGTCGCAGAGCCATGTCATCAGATCCCGCTGATCGGTACTTCTCTGTGCGGGCGATGCTGGAAGATTTGCGCTATGTCATCGAATACGGCGAGTTGACTGATCTTGAAGCGGATTGTGACCGTGATCTGGCCACACTCGAAGCCATGTCTCAACAGCGTGATGTTGACAGTGCTGAGTTTGATGAGGTGGCCGTACGCTGTCGGTATGGCTTGGAGCGTATTCTGGATAACTGGTCGGGAAATATTGGCGTCTCGCAGAAGTTGACAAGATGTTTGTTTTTGCTGTGCGAGGCAGCTATTGGACGGCAGAATTTGGCGGCTGCCAGAGCCAACTTGGCTGAGTACGAGCGGCTTGGCGGTGCCGCTGTCGAAACACGGGCGGCGGCCATGTGTCGGCGCATCGATGCGCTTGCAGATCAGCTCATTGCCAAAGGCGATGAGTTGGGTATGAATATTCAGGTGCGTCTGGTCGAAAAGTTGGCCCAGCAGCAACAAGAAATTGAGCGATTGCAATGCGCGTATGACGAATTGCGAGCGAGTCAATCATCTGACAGCGAGTAATTGCTGCGTTCGCTTGCACTGTGAGCAGCCGCGGGTTGAATCTTAGCCAGGCAGCGGAATGATGGACGAGATGGCTTCTGCAATCTTCGCAGGTGTACTTGGCTTACGCAGCACCACAGCTTTCTCAAACGGTTCCCGGGCCACGGAGTCGTAGCCGCTGATAAAGAGCAGTGGGATGTTCCGCTCATGAAGCGCCGTAGCGATGGGGATCGAGTCCTCTGAGCCGAGATTGATATCCAGTACAGCCATCGCCAACGATGGATGGTCCACCAGTTTCAATGCTTCAGCGACCGTGGAGGCAGGTCCAATGACTTCAAAGCCAAGCGATTCAAGATCTCGTTTGAGTTGAAGTCCAACGAGAAATGCGTCTTCAACCGTCAGAATGACTGGAGGGGATGAGGTCATCAGTGGCCTTCCTGCAGCAATGCGGCGGTAGCGTAGCCGATTCAGGGTGCTGGTGGGCTTTGGCTATCATGGCGTCATGTACGGTTTGATCAATATTGCGATTCGCGATCTTGTTACCAACCAATTTGGGCAATCCCAGTGGGATGCCATTCTGGCCAAAGCCGATGTGAGTGATGAACACTTCCTCCGGATGAAAGCCGGCGAGGACGCCGCCACCTATGCCTTGGTGGGTGCGGCAACGGAAGTGCTTGGGCTGACGTCTTCGCAGATCCTGCAAGCGTTCGGTGAGTACTGGACTGAATTCACCGCCGAAGAAGGCTACGGCGAGTTGATGGATTCAGCTGGCAGCACGCTGCCTGAGTTTCTGCAAAACCTTGATCAGCTGCATACGCGTGTGGGCATGATGTACCCCGATCTGAAGCCGCCAGAGTTTTCGAGCGGGCACACTGGACACCCATCCAAACGCCGCTGGACACCCATCCAAGCGGGCACACTGGACACCCATCCAAGCGCCCATCCAAGCGGGCACA
>CAZMPA010000168.1:0-5380 GCA_964567915.1 uncultured Isosphaeraceae bacterium
CTGCTTACAAGCAGGGGGTGTGCGGGGGGATGCAGTCCCACCGGCCAACTTGGGGTGTGCAGGGCTTCCCCGGCCTGGTTGGGGTGGTTAGGGGGAGGGGGGGGGAAGCTCAATTCATTTTGTTGTTTCCGTCGATATTTTGTTGTAAAAATCTCGCGCCTATGATATCTGATTTAGTTCCCAAAACAAAAACATCTTTTGGCTTGGGCCGGGCCCGGGGGGCGGGGGGGGGGGGCGGCCGCGGGGGGGGCCCCGGCGCCGCGGGCGGGGGGGGGGGGGGGGGGGGGGGGCGTTCGGCATCCTCCAGGAGGGCCCCTGGAGACCCGCAATGGGGTCAACCGGGCAGTTCAACCTTGGCATCTTCGGCATGCGGAGTAGACTGGCAGGCGGCGGGTGTGGTGTATGGAGTTGGCATGGGCATGTGGCACGTCATTTCAGGAGCTTCGGGCGCGCTTGTGCTGGCCAGTCTGGCCGGGGCGCAGGTGCGAGTGGTGCAGTGGAACCTCGCGGGGTTGCGCGGTGATCCGGGTGCCATCGCCACCACGATTGACTACCTCGACCAGGATGATCGGCCCGGGTTCGCAGGTGACGTCTCGATCCTGACAGTGCAGGAGGCAGATACGGCCACCTACAACCACCTGCTCTCCACGCTGGGGCCGGAGTGGTCGGCAGCGACTTACACCAACAGCAATGAGGACAACTACGGCGGCGCTCAGGCCTGCTTCTACCACGCCGAGCGCGTCACCGAGATCCCCGAGGGGCACGATGACACCTTCACCGAGGCCGGTCGAAGGGCCGATCGATGGCAATTCTCGCTCAACGGGTACGACAATCCCCCCGTCACGTTCTATGTGTACTCAGCGCATCTCAAGGCCGGCAATAACTCCTCAGCCGCGGATGATCGCGATGTGGGCGCTGGCCGCATTGTGGCCAACATGACCGAGGTTGCTGACGCAAGCCGGGTCATTGTGACTGGCGACATGAACTTCTATGGCAATGACGAGGCCGGCTACCAGACCCTGCTCGCCGGGGGCCTGATGGACCCGTGGGGGACAGGCGACTGGGTTGGTTCCAGTCACGCCATCAAGCACACGCAATCCCCTCGAACGACTCAGGCGGACGGGCTGGCCAACGGCGGGCTTGATGATCGCTTTGACCTTCAGCTCTACACGCCCACCATGTCCGGCACTGCGGGGATGTGTTACATCCAGAACTCGATCCGGTCCGTTGGGAATGACGGGAATCACTACAACACGGCTATCAATGATGGGAACAACACCTACTGGCCCGCCAATGTTCCCGCCAGCAACAATCTGGCGGATGCCATTCACGATGCTTCAGACCATCTGCCGGTCGCGGCGGACTATCGGCTGCCGCCAGTCCTGAATGCGTCGTGGGCTGACTGCGATCTGGGCACTGTGATTGAAGGCGCTTCCATCGACTGCGTCATTGACCTGGCCAATGTCGTCTCCGGAACGAACCAGACCTCTGCGGCGCTCCCATGGAGCATGAGCGGTACCGGGGTCCTTTCGGAGAATGACTACATCGGCAATCTCTCACCAGGTGAAGCGTGGCAGGGGGAAGTGCTGATCGACACGGCGGCCATCGGACCTGTGGCTGATGATCTCACGGTGACCTCCTCGGACGAAACGACGCAGCACGCCCCATTCACCGCCACCATGACCGGGCACATTCTCAGGCATGCCAATCCGAGTTTTGTGGCCGATGCCGACAACAACTTCTATGTGCACTTTGTCGAGGCTGATGCCAATTCAGGTGTGATTGCCATGCCGATCCAATTCTGGAACTATCAGTGGGATGCGGATCAGGCCCGCATGGACATTGATGACGTTTCAGAGGTGGATGCGCCGCTGGCATTCCTTGGGGGCTCGTGGAACAACGTTGGCCCATTCGCCGTGACCATGCCATTCGAGATAGACACGACCGGGCTGGCACCTGGAAACTACGTGCGACCAGTGACGATCACGGTGAGCGATGAAGATCTGCCGGGCGAAGCGAGCACTTCGTTGATCGTGACCTTCAATATTGACATCCATGAGCAGGCACCGGAGTGCCAGGGTGATGTCAGTGGTGATGGCGTCACCGACGTGACTGATCTGCTGCTGATGCTCGACGGCTACGGATCTTCGGATCCGGTCCTCGATATCGTGCCGGACGGCATTGTTGATATCAACGACATGCTGGCGATGCTCGGCGACTTCGGCTGCAGCTGAGTTGCCGGGGCCACTCCATTCCCCCGCGTGCTTCGTCGCAGCCATGGTGCTGACAACCACGAAGCGGCCCTTCAATCACTGTTTGCGGCGCGGCCAGAGGGCATCATCGCGCGTTCAAGCAGGCCAGGTCGCCACGCCGCATTCAGACGCGGGCGGTGGGTGGTTGGTCTGACACAACCACTTCTGCCGCGTCTCGCGGCACCCAACCCTCGTCGCCGTTTGGAAACTCGACATGCAGCCACACGGGACGCTCTTCGAGGATCCGGAACTCGACCCCGCGATCAATGGGCTCTGAGAACTGAGGCGCGAACGTGGCGGCATCTCCCTTGCGAACCACGACGCCGTCCTCAACCAGAACGCCCAGTCGTGATGAGCCCACAGCCATGTGCGAGATGACGGCCATACCAGCCACCAGCGTGAAGACGCTGCATGTGGCCAGGATCGGTCGCCGCACTGGCGTTCGCATGGATCGGCGGAACACGAGACAGGCCCACAATCCGGTCCACGCCAGGGTGAATACGAACAGGGTGGCCCATGGGGATGCCGTTGGGATCCATCCGAGCAATCGGTCGAGCAGGGCCTGCCCGTCGGGCGCGTCGAACCTGCTTGAGACCAGCGATCTGGCGTGAGCGAGGTTTTCGGCAAGCCGAGGATCGTTCGGCATGTACTGCTGGGCTCGAAGGTAGGAGGCGATGCCATGGCCGAGGTCGCCTGCAAGGACGAATGCATTCCCAATGTCGTACAACAGGGGACCGTTGACCGTGCCAGCGTCCACCAGAAGGCTCCATCGCTCGGCCGCTTTGAGGAACCCCGCCCGCGCTGCGTCGGGATCAGCGTGGCGGCGCTGCACGGCATCATCAAACGCGCGCTGCCCCTCATCGAGGAGCGCCTGGTTGGACCCCGTCGCGGTGGACGCGCGCACCGTGGTGGTTGCGATGCACATCGAGATTGCGATCATGATGCAGATACAGAATCGTCGGGTCATCGGATCGCCTCCTCGATACGATCGATCACGGTACGCGCCGAGGCGAACTCGTCAGGTGTCAGGCCGCCGCCACCTCCTGCATACGTGGCTCGTTCCAGTTGCTGGAGCAAGGTGTCGAGCTCGTCGGCGTGGTCGTCGTCGAGTCGATCGCGAATCTTCCCCACGGCCTCTCGTCCGGTGAGTGTCGCCTCGCACTGCAGGCGAGCAGCGACATACACGCGAATCGCGTGCGCCACTGCTTCGGCCGTCTGATGTGGCGCCGAGGTCGAGGACGCCCACGTGCGGTAGGCCTCTCTGGATCGCTGCCTGAGGGGGTTGGCCCTGGCCGCCATGCGGCGCCGGATCCCCCCCCCAATGATGGTCAGGATGACGGGGGGCGCGAGCAGGGCACCGGCGACCCACGCCATCGTCGGCCGGCGTGTTCGGGTCAGGAGCTGCTGCGGATTGGTGTAGTTGGCGAGCAAACCACCCTCCACTGCCGTCACGGCATCAGCCTTTGGAACAGCGGACGCCTGAACCGGTGCAATGTCGGACGCGTCCAGGCTTGCCGCGGAAGTAATCGTCAAGTTGATCGGTCGGCTCACGGCGACGTCATAAGCGCCCGATGCCGGATCAAAGTACGGAAAGGTGATTGGCGGAATGAGATCGGCCCGCACACTCGTAGGCCGGATGGTCTGCGTGAACGTCTTGGTGTGGCCGTCCACGATGCCGCCCGGGTGGTCGGAGGGAATGCGGAAGTGCTCCGTCAAGGCGGTATCGATGGCCAGGTCCGGCGGTTGCAGGCGATTAAGGTCCGACGGCCTTCGTGCCTCGTCACGGATCCGCATCGTCAGCGTGATGGGTTCGCCCACGACGACGTCGGTTGGGGAGGCGGAGACGTCGAGCGAGAACTGTCCAACGGCGCCGGTCCATCCAGCGGGCCTTCCCGCCGTGGGCGGCTCGTTGACACGCACGTCCGTCTCCGCTGGACTTGCGGTGACGGGTCGGACGCTCGTGATGTCCAGCGTAGGAAACGGATCAAAGAGCGAGCCTCGCCCCCGTCCGATCTCGGTGGGATACCGCATGTCGATTCGGATGTCTGAAAGGTCCAGTGGGCCGGCGTGTGTCAACGGAATCTGCGCATTGATGTCGTACGCGTACCAGTCCTCAACACCGCCTGGACCTCCCTGCTTGTCGAGACGCATGGCAGGCGCCCGTCTGGAGTTGACCAGCTCCACGAGCGTCTCGCGAAACGGGCCCCATGCACTGTTATCCAGATCAACCTGCCTCCACATCTCTGCGGCAGAGAGCACACCTCCATTGGGCAGCATGCTGTTGCGATAGGGCTTGACGCGGATCTGCAGCGTGGCGTTGATCTGGTCCCCGACCCACGCCTGTTCAGGAACACCCGTGATCGCGACGTCCATCAGATCGGGGTTGTTTGCGGAGATGAACGTGATGGACGCGGGCTCTGTGCGGTAGGTCACGCCGTCGGCTTGCATCGTCAGGGCAGGGATCTGATAGGTCCCCGGGGCGGTGGCGTCGATCAAGAAGCGATACGCGAGCGATCGCTGAGTTGACTGGTGGCCATTGATCCATTGTGTCTGCACCGAGGTAGAGGGTTGCCCGGCCGAGGTCATACGCAGTCCCGGGACGTCCGGCAGTTGAGGTGCGGTGTGAGACTCCACATTCTCAAACACCACCGTGAGCGTGATGGGCGTGCCGACCCAGGAGTCCTGGCTTGAGAGCCCATGCCTGACCGTACTGCCGAAGATGTGGGGAACAAACACCAACAGCAATGCGACAGCGATCACGGTTCCCCACATGTGCGTTGCAATGCGTTTGGGCATCACCAGTCCTTTCCAGTCGACGGTACACCAGCGGACTCCCGTTGCGCCTTCTCGAGTCGTCGCTGCCGCTCACGGTCTCTGACCGCCTGAAGCCGTCTGCGGGCTTCTTCAGGAGACAGAGACGACGCTGCTCGGGCGCCGGTTCGGTGGTCGTGTCCGATCTCAGCTGGTGGGGCGCCTTCTTCGCTCGCGGATTGGTCGCTTCCGAGACCTTCCGTCTGGTCTGACTCCCGCGTCTGTTGACCCTGTTGATCCTGTTTCTGCTGGCCCTGCTGAGCCTGCTGTTGTTGGTCCTGCTGTTGTTGGTCCTGGTGGTGCTGGTCCTGGTGCTG
>CAZMPA010000169.1:0-5347 GCA_964567915.1 uncultured Isosphaeraceae bacterium
GATGGCGGCATTGATCGCCGCCGCGTCCAGCGCGATGGCGTTCATGGCCTCCTTTGCGGGCGACGCGACAGATGCGAGCGCGAGCAGGAGATGCTCGATCGACACGTACCGATCGCCCATGTCGGTCGCCGACTGTTCGGCGTCGCTGATGATTTGCATGAGCGATGGCGTAGGTGAGGCGGGCTTGGGGTCCGACGTCGAGACCGTTGGAATGCGATTGAGTTCAGCGGTAACAATCTCTGCCAGGCGGGCTGGCTGGAGGCCCGTCCGCTCGATCAGCGAGCGTGCGGTGCCGGCGTCGTCCTGAAGCAGGGCCTGCAGGAGGTGCAGCCCGCCGAATTCGGCGTGTTGCATCTCCATCGCGAGCGACTGGGCCGCCGCAACGCCCTGCCGCGCCATGGTTGTGAAGCGGTCGATGTTCATGTGTGTCCTCCATGGGCCGTCCAGCAACGGGGGCCCATTGACAGGAGGCAACCCTCGTGCCGAACGAGGGTGCGGTCAGGGGCGTAGCAACGGGGGTCGCCCTCGGGCGTCCTGCCACTTCGGCAGAGAGATAGGATGCCGCCATGCCCATCGACACCCCCAGACGCGTCTCCGTTCGGCGGCAGATTCTGATTGCAGCTTCGATCATCGGAGCTGTGGCGATTGTGATCTGGGCGATCCTGCCCTCCGTGCCCTTGAGCGGTTCGCGGCAGCATGACTTCGGTCTCGTCGAGTTCGAGTCGCCCCCGCACCGCGTTCACCACACCTTTGAGTTGGTCAATGACGCGTCCGAGCCCATTCAGATTGTCAAGACTCGCAGTACGTGCGGTTGCACGCAGGCGGTGGTGTCGGGTGAGATCGTGCAGCCGGGCAAGCTCCTCGAGATTCCCGTGTCACTGCGGCTTGACCGAAGCGGCGACAAGGAAGGCGTTGTCACGATCTACCTCGACAACGGTGGTTCGTTCGATGTGTCGGTCAAGGCCCGCGGCCGGCCGACCAGGACGCTTCGCCTCGCGCCCGACGCGGTGCGATTGCGGGCGCCGCTCGGAATCGGGACAACCAAACTGCGTATGGAATCCATTGACGTCCCGCCGATGCCGACCATTGATGCGCCCAAGGAACTGGTCGTGTCGGTGTCGCCATGGAAACAGATTGGATTTGGTGACGAAGAGACCGGGCAGATCGCTTCCTGGATGGCACCGGTGACCATCAAGGCGGAGGGTGAGTGGCCGCCCGGAGGCAGTCAGGTGTTCCTTCGGTTTCCCAGTGGTGAAGAACTGGCGGTCACGGTCAACCCGCCGGTGTTTATCGGGGGGCCGCAGTCCCAGGAAGACCTGACGATTCCCATGGAGCCGGAAGTCAGCGGTCCGCCTGCGCCAGAGGGCTGAGCCACTCCACCAACCACTCGAAGAGGTCGATGAGTCCGGGGCCCGGTCTGCTGAACGACCGTGTGCCATCCAGCACCTGTACGCAGCCAGTCTTGACCGCGGGCAACTCGGCCCACCAGGTTTCGTGCTCCAGCGACTCGACATGGGGGCCTGCACCCTCGAGCCCCACGCCGCACGGCGCGATCAGAATGCGTTCCGGCTTCGTCTGGATGAGCACGTCGGGGTCGACGGCAACTGAGGGCGTTCCCGCCTTCGGCCCGACCGGGATGCCGCCGGCGGCTTCGATCATGGCCGGTGTCCAGTGGCCTGCCAGATACAGCGGCGCACTCCACTCGATGACGGCGGTTCGCGGGCCGTCGACATATGGATTCACGTGGTTCCTCGCGTCCCAGTACCTGGCGCGGAGGTGAACCATGGTGTGGGTGGCCGCATCCGGGCGGCCGCAGGCCTCGCCCACGCGGACGATGTCGTCGAGCACGTCCTCGATCGATTCGGGGTCGAGGGTCAGCACCTGGACGTCGCCACACTGCGACACAGATTCGGTCACGGTGTCGATGTCGGCGCTGCAGACACGGCACGACCGCTGCGTCAACACGAGCGTGGGGGCGAGCCCTCGGACGGCGTCCGCGTCGAGGTGGGTGAGGGGGTGGCCCGCTGCGGTCGCGCCCTGAACCGCGGCGTCGATGTCTGCGGGCCCAGTCGGCATGGCCGGGGCGTGGGTCACCGCGGGAAGGGCAGTGAGGTCCGGAGGCCAGTCCACATCGTGGCTGCGGCCGACCAGCAGATCGGCCGCCCCGATGCAGTGCATGATCTCGGCCGCGGCGGGTGTGAGGGCGATGACACGCATGTCGTCAGTAGAGCAGTTGCGAGCCGGCGCGGTACTGTCCGCTGCGGAGACCCTCGGATGATTGACACGCACTGCCATCTCAGTGGAGACCGCTACGGGGACGGGCTCGATACGGTGCTCGCCGCCGCTCGGCGAGCCGGGCTGTCTGCCATGATCAGCGTGGCGACCGACGCGGACGATGCTGAGGCGGCGCAGGCGATCGCCGAGCGTGAGCCCGATGTGTGGTGTACGGCGGGCGTGCACCCTTCTGAGGCCGGAAGACCGCATGATGTTGCCCGGCTTCGGCCGCTCGCGGCGCATCCTCGCTGCGTAGCGTGGGGCGAAATGGGTCTCGATGGACACTGGCCGGAGCCAACGCTGGACCAGCAGCGGCCGCTGTTTGAAGCCCAATTGGGCCTGATTGCAGAAGCGGATGCAGCGGGGGAGCCGCGGCTGCCGATCATCGTGCACAGCCGCAAGGCGGTGGATGAAGTGCTCGGAATGATCGCCGGGACGGGGCTGGCAGGGAGCCGGTTCGTCTTTCACTGCTTCACCGAGGGGCCGGCGGTCGTCGAGCGGGTGCTGGAGCGTGGGGCGTCCGTCTCCTTCACCGGCGTCGTCACGTACCGCAATGCTGCGGAGGTCGCCGCGGCTTCGGACCTGGTTCCCCTCGAGCGATTGATGGTGGAAACCGACAGCCCGTACCTGACGCCCGAGCCCCATCGTGGTGAGTGGCCGAACCACCCTGCAAATGTCGTGCATGTCTCTCAATTTCTGGCCAGACGACGTGGAATGGACGCCGCTGCGTTCGAGATTCAGATGGACCGGACGGCGCGGCGATTCTTCGGGCTGCCTGATGGGGCGGCCGAATAAAGCGCAACGCGCGAATTGCGCACTCTGACCGGTGCTGGAACTTGACAGATCGCCCGCCAATGCCGACCATGAGGGATTCTGTATCGTGAAACTATTCACAAAGTGCACAGGGTCGGTGCATCCATGGGTCGATATCACTTCGTCTTTCCGCGGTGGTCCAATCTCCTTCTGCCCACCGCCATCGTGGTGGGTCTGACGGCGCCGCTCTATGTGGCGTTCGTCGTGGCTTTCGGGTTCAGCCCGAAGACAACGGACGTTGGCTACCAACCGGTTCAACCAATTCCATTCAGTCATGCGGTACACGCAGGGCAGTTGGGAATCGATTGTCGGTATTGCCACAACACCGTCGAGGTCGCTGCGAAAGCCGCTATTCCTCCGACACAGACGTGCATGAATTGCCACGTGCAGATTCATCCGGAGAGCGACAACCTGGCGCCGCTCTGGGAGAGTTACAGCACCGGCCGCCCCGTCGAGTGGGTGCGGGTGCACGATCTTCCCGACTACGCGTTCTTCAATCACTCCGCGCATGTCACCCGTGGCGTGAGTTGCGTCGAGTGCCACGGACGCGTCGACACGATGGAAACGGTCTGGCAGGAGCACACGCTCAGCATGGGCTGGTGCCTCGAATGTCATCGAGACCCGGCTCCACACGTTCGCAATCCGGATCTGGTCACACAACTCGAGTGGGGCTGGGACATGGACGCCGCTGAGCGGCTTGCTGAAGGTGAGCGGTGGCACGACATCAACGATCTTCATCCCTCACAGGACTGCACGACATGTCATCGGTGAACGGAAACGGTTCGGACGGCCGTCAGTACTGGCGCAGCCTCGACGAGGTTGCCGACACGCCCGAATTCCGGGACTTCATGTTCAATGAGTTCCCCGGCGGCGCCGAGGCGCTGCTTGACGGCCCGGACCGACGCGGCTTTCTCAAGGTCATGGGCGCCTCGATGGCGCTCGCGGGTGCTGGGCTGACCGGCTGCCGCCGCTGGCCGCGAGAGGTCATCGCGCCGTACGCGAGCCGTCCGGAGGGCACCATCCCAGGGGCTCCTGAACAGTTTGCGACCATCGTTGAGCACGCCGGTGTGGCGACCGGTGTACTTGCAACGTGCTACGACGGCAGGCCCACGAAACTCGAGGGTAACCCCGAGCATTCAGGCAGCCTCGGTGCGCTGACGAGTTGGCAGCAGGCAACGATTCTGGATCTGTACGACCCTGATCGAACGCGTCAAGTCCATGAACGTCCGGGCGGCGCTGCGAAGGCGGCGAAGAAGACGTGGAACGACTTTGATGCGTGGTGGAAGAAGCACGCGGAAACGCTGGGTGACGGTGCAGGGCTCCGCTTCATCGCAGAGTCCAGCGGATCGCCCAGTGTGCAGCGCATGCAGCGGGCCATTCGTGCCAAGTTTCCGAAGGCGAGCTGGACGACGTGGGATGCCACGGGGAATTCGGCGGAGCGTGATGGACTCGAGGCCGCACTCGGTGGTCCGTATCGACCCTCGTACGACCTGAAGAATGCCGACGTCGTGGTGTCGTTCGACTGCGACTTCCTCGGCTGGCACCCTGACACGCTGGCCATGAGCCGCGGATGGGCCGCACGTCGCAATCCCGATGACGGGCCGATGAATCGCGTGCACATGGCCGAGCCCGGACTCACGGTGACGGGCGCGTCTGCCGACGACCGCTATGCGATGACGGCCGCCGACGCGGCTCGGCTGGCGATGGCCGTCGCGGCCGAAGTTGCCGGGCTCCAATTGCCCGCGGGCGCCGATATGGCGGCTGCCAAGGCCATCGCAGCGGACCTCAAGGCCGCGGCCGCCGGACGAAGCATTGTTATGGCCGGCGCGTCGCAGCCCGCCGCAGTGCATGCCGCGTGCGCCCTGATGAATGAAGCGCTCGGCAATGTGGGCACGACCGTTCGCTATGCGAGGATCTCGCAGCCGGAGTTGAACACATCGACGCTCGAGCAACTGGTCTCGGATCTGAACGCCGGCAGCGTCGACACGCTTGTGGTCATCGGCGGCAACCCGGTCTGGGACACGCCTGCCGACAGTGGCTTCGCTTCGGCGATCACCAAGGCTGCAAACACCGTGCACTTTGGTGACCAGGACGACGAAACCAGTGCGGCGTGCCGATGGCATCTGCTGCGGGCGCACGGCACCGAAGCCTGGGGCGATGGGCGCGCATGGGATGGGACTGTTTCCATTCGCCAGCCTCTGATCCGGCCGCTCTGGGGCGGCCGCAGCGAGATTGAATTGCTCGCCGGGCTCGCAGGGGC
>CAZMPA010000170.1:0-5343 GCA_964567915.1 uncultured Isosphaeraceae bacterium
TCTCGATCGCGCAGCGCCCAGCCCGACACGAATCCGGGTGGTGTTGGACCTTCGCCGGCCGACGGCGTCGCTGCAGGTTGCCGACGGAGCCGACCCGCGGGAAGAAGAGGAGCGGGCCATTGAATTGGCCGCCTCCGTGATTCAGGAACTGCACGCCTCCGGCTGCGATGTTGGTTTGATCGTGGCGGGGCTGCTCGATGACGCAACACCCATTCGGAGCAGTGCGTGGCATGTCCACAGGCTCATGACGCGGCTGGCGGACCTTGACCTGGACGGGCCGCGTACGGCGTGGAATGAGGTAGACCGCGCCGACCGCTCCGGAGCCGTCGTCATACAGCCCGATCGGGTCAGGCCGCTGTCCGGTGTGCCGGATGCGCTCTACTTCACTGCGGGGCAACTCGATCACCTGAAAGCCGGGAGCGAAGCGTCATGACGCTCGTGCAACGCTTTCCGATCTTGAGCTATGCGTTTGCGCTCGTGTCGATTCTGGCGGCGTGCCTGGCGCAGGATGCACTGTTGATGCTCCTGACGGCCGGCGGCGCTGCCGTCGCGAGCCGGCTGATGACCGAGGGGCCACGTGGCTGGTGTCTGGGGCGGTGGAGTTCGCTGGCACTGACGATGCTGTTGATTGCGATCGTTGGCGTTCGGGTCGCTGCCAACGCCTCGCCCGAAGAGGCGATGGCAGGCCTCACTGTGTTCTCCGTCTGGATGCTCGTCATCAAACTCTTTGAGCGACGTACGCTCGAGATTGAGGCCGAACGACTGATTCTCGCTTCGCTGCTCATGGTGCTCGCGACCATGGACGCATTCGACCTGCTGTTTGGCATTCTGTACGTCGTTTGGATTCTGCTGGGCACCTGCACAATTCTGCTCTTTGGCCTCTACTACGGCGCCGAAGTGTCGCGGCGAGACATGGTGGCAACGCCCCGGCACGGCGCCGACGACCCGACCATCGGCACCCATGTGCGGCGGCATGTTCGCAACGCAGTGCTGCTCATCGTGGCGGCGGTGTCCGTTGCAACCGGGGTTGTCTTTCTGGCCTTTCCTCGCGGCGTGAGCCCGGAACTCGCCACGGCGGCCGCGGCGAGAATTGCCAGAACGGGCGGTGGTCAGAACAGTGAAGTGACGCTGCTGTCGGGCACACGGTTCGTGGAGACGACGGGTCGGGTTGGTGTCGTCTCCGTGGACATGCTGGCCGAGGACCGCTCGCCTCCTCACAGGATGTATCTCCGCACCGGTACGTCGTCGGTGTACCTCGGCGGGGGTCGCTGGCGACCCACACCGCTGGTCCTTCCCGAAGATGAGGATGTGGCGGGCGGTGCCTGGACGCCGCTGGACTTCTCGACCGCGCCGCCCGTACGGCACCTCCGCATTGAACTGGAGCAGGACCTGAACTTCCTGCCCGTTCCGGGGGCCGCCACCGACATCCGGGCGAGCGAGTCGATTCCACTGTCGGTGTACAGGCGCCGCGCAATCGTGGCCCTGCGAACGGCACCGAAGGGCGTGGTGCAGATTCGCGATGCCGCAGGCCCACCGATGGCGTCCGGCATGTGGAACACGGGTGGCGTTGTCCCGGAGGCCGCGGTGTCGGTGGCTCGCCGCGTCATGCGAGACAACGACCTTTCGTTGGAGCAGCCAACTGAAGAAGACGCGGCCATCGCCTGGCGAGCCGGCGTGGCGCAGGCCCTGGAGGCATTCCTTCAGTCGCCTCGCTTCATGTACACGCTGGATCTCAGCAGGATTGGCCGCGCCGCGCAAGTACGCGACATGGATCCCGTTGAACGCTTCCTGCTTGCCGAGCCCGTGGGCCACTGCGAGTACTTCGCGGCCGCGTTCGTGGCGATGGCGCAAGCGGCCGGACTGGAAGCGAGAATCGTCACCGGGTTCATGGTCGAACCCGAGGAGCCGGGTGGTTCTTCGTTTGTCATTC
Organism: uncultured Isosphaeraceae bacterium; assembly: GCA_964567915.1. Taxonomy (GTDB): domain Bacteria; phylum Planctomycetota; class Phycisphaerae; order Phycisphaerales; family SM1A02; genus UBA12567. The sequence goes on from CAZMPA010000170.1 coordinate 1,931, forward strand.
TGGACCGAGACGCCCATGCCTGGGCGGAAGTTCGCGTCGAAGCGAATCGCTGGGCGCGGTACGACCCGACCGTTGCCAGGCGAGCCGACCTCGCGCAGACTGACGACGGTCTGGTGGCATCTATCAAGCGTTGGTACTTCGAAGTGGAGGCCTGGTGGCGGATCAACATACTGGGCTTCGACGCGCCTCGGCAGGAAGAAGTGGCGCAGGTTGTGCTGCCGCCTTTGGATCGCGTGATTGGATGGGCTCGGGGCACGGCCGACACGGTGTTTCACTCACTGGATGTCGCATTTGGCCGTGGGCGGCTTGGATCGGTCTATTCCATCGCTGCCGCGATCGTCCTTCTGATGACCGGCGTGCTGGTTGGTCGGGCATGGCGCCGAAAGCGGCGATTCCTCCAGCGGATCGGGCTGCGACGCCGTCGGGAAGCGGCCAGCGCGGCGCCCGCCGTTGCGGCCTATCGGGAGCTCTTGAGCGTCCTGGCAAAAGCGGGCCTCGTGAAACCGGAGTGGCGGACACCCCTGAACTGGTGCCTCGATATCGAGCGGGCCCGTCCGGAACTTGCGCCGCCCGCTACGCGGGTCGTTCGAGCGTTCTACGCCATTCGATACGGAGGATGCGAGACGGACGTTGCATCAACGCGCCGCGACCTTGCCGAACTCCGGAAGCTTGCGGAGGCCGCGCCATGATGTCGCCGCAAGCGCGTGATGACTGGACGCCGCATGACGACGCTCGAAGCGCTGCGCAGATTGACTGGCTCCGCGGCCAGTGCGCGAATCGCGATGTACTTGATCTTGGATGTGGCGGCGGCCGCATCGCAGCCGAACTTGCGGCGGGCGCGTCGTCCTGGCAGGCCGTCGACTCGGACGCGCAGGCGGTCGCGGCGTGCGCTGCTGCGGCGCCGAAGGCCAACGTCGCGGTGGGGGATCTCCGCGCCCCAAAGCACGCGCCCGCGTCATTCGATGTCGTCTTTCTGCTCGGCAACACGTTGTGCCTGCTCTGGGACGTGGATGAAGCCGTGGACGCAATGGATCAGTGGCGGCGTCTCCTGCGACCCGGGGGCATGCTTGTGGTGGACGACATCCCCGACGACCTCTGGCCCGAGTTGGCCGAAGGCCACTGGTGCGCCGGATTGGACGAAACCGAGGGCCGCCAGTTGGTGTGGGCGGCGGACGACGCGGTGTTTGCCGTGCGATCGGGCGACGACGTGGATGCCGGCAACTGGACGCTCGGCGGTGGCGACAGCCGTATGCGACTCTGGACGGCCGGAGCGCTCAGGCTGGCTGCGCGGGCGTCTGGCTTTGGCCCTCCGGCGCGGGAGCGTGGGGCAGGCGTGCTGGTTCTGCGGCCTGCGACGAATGACCGGGCGGTCTGAACACGGCCCCACCTTGGCGGCTTCATGTGGCCCCAAATCTGGCCGATTCCCTCCTCGGGCCTCTTGCCCTCGGCATCCACCTCTGGAGGGACCTTCCACCCATGCCTGCACAACGCTCCCGCACCGCCGGATGGCGGCATTGCCTGCAGCAGATTCGTGATCGACGCGGCTCCATCGAGTTGGCGGTGCGGCCCCCGGGCGACACCGGGCCGACCGGTCTTCGCGGTGATTTGCTCTTCCGGGCCAGGGTCATCGGGCTCGATCGTGACGCCATTCGCGTCGAGACGCCGGTATCGCTCGGCATGGCGGTGGAGTTCGTGGAAGGCCTGGAACTCATCGCGATCATGGCCATTGGGCAGAACCGCTGGATGTTCCATACCACATGTCTCGGCAGGGCCGGCCAGGGGCGAAACGGCACGCCGCCTGCGCTGCGGCTCTCGACGCCGAAGCGGGTGGAGCGATGCCAGCGTCGCCGCGACTATCGAATTGACACCGCTGATCTGCATCTGCCGGACGTGCGGATGTGGCCGCTGCTTGACCCAGCAACCGTCGTGGCAGCGGAGCGACTTGCGGCTGTTGACTTCCAGCGTGAGTTGGACGGGCAACTCCCGCAGGGCGGCCCGCCTCCGCTCGAGGCAGATCTGCTGCCGCAGTTGGGGCCCGAACATTGCGGACGCATCGTCAACCTCGGCGGAGGTGGCTTGGGACTTGCCGTCGGCGTGGAAGACGCCGGCGTGATCGGTCGCCACGCAACCTGGTGGCTGCGGTTTGAATTGCCGCCCTCCGTGCAGACGCCCATCTGCGCCGCGGCCCGCGTGGCGCACCGTCATCTGCGGAGCGACCGATCGCTCTACTGCGGGATGTGCTTTGACTTCTCGGCCAACCCATCGCACCACGACGTCGTGGCCCGCCAGATCATGCGGGCGATCGCGGGCCTGCAGCGGCGGCAACTGGGGCTTCGCAAGGCGGGCTGACCAGCACGCGCCGCAGCACCTCAGCCTTCATCTCGGACTCGGCGTGTTCCGCGTGCGGGTCCGAGTCGGCGACGATGCCACACCCCACCCCGTATCGCAGGGTTCCATCCTCGATCACTGCGGTCCGAATGGCCACCGACAGGCACAGCCGACCACCTGGCCCGATCATGCCGATCGCGCCGCAGTAGACGCCCCGCGGCTGCGTTTCCAATTCCCGGGCAATCTGCATCGCCCGGATCTTGGGCGCTCCGGTGATGGATCCGGCCGGAAACGTCGCCTTGAGTACGTCCAGCAGGCTGGCGTCGCTCCGGAGCCTCCCCCGAACGTCCGCGACCCCGTGATGCACGGTTGGATGTGATTCAATGCGGCGTGGGCACACAACCTCGACTGAACCAGTCTCGCAGACGCGGCCGAGATCGTTCCGCATGAGGTCGACAATCATGTGCAGTTCCGCAGCGTCCTTCTCGCTTTGAAGAAGCACGCCCGCAGGGAGGTGGGCGGCCGCCGTGCCTTTGATGGGTCTGGTGGTCACGGTTCGCGATGCATCGACTTCCAGGAACAGTTCCGGGCTCAGGCTCACGACCGATCGATTGCCGCATTCGAGGTAGGCGCCGAAGGCCGTCTGTGGTTCGGAGAGCGCCGCTGCCGCAAACGCGCGTAGATCACCAGTTACTGGCATCTGAAGTTGCCGGCAGAGATTGACCTGAAAGATGTCGCCGGCGCGGATGTACTCGATCGCGCGCTCGACGCGTCTCGGCCAGTCCTCCGCTGGCGGCGAACTGGTTGTTGGTCCGGCCGCGGTCATGTGCCCGCGGCGGGCGGCTCCGAGGGCGGGCGGTGTGCCGCAGGTCCACCACTGGCCGGAACGGCCATCGTGCAGCAGCGCGTCGGGGCACCAGAGAAGTTCTGCGACCGTGTCATCGGCCGGCGCGTTCGGGTGCGTCATTGGTTCAAGCAGATATCCAAGCTCATAGTGCAGGCACGCGATCCACCCGGCGAATGGGGGAAGGTCCTGGTGCGCGCCGGGGGGGCGGGCTTCGGGGGGCCGCGTTTTTGGGGGAGTG
>CAZMPA010000171.1:0-5336 GCA_964567915.1 uncultured Isosphaeraceae bacterium
GGAATGCTGTCACTCGGCCAGATCAACGACATGTTGCGGTGGCCCGACGCGCGTGAGGCGCCGTCGCTGCGGCGAAGTGCGGTGTCCCGGTTCGCGGTCATCGTGCTCAACGTGCTGATTCTGATGATTGGACTGCCGTTCTTCCTGGATCGGGAGCCGGGCGGGCAGTTCCCACGAGCCATTCGGTGCGCGGCCGTCGTGCTTCCGGTCTACTTCACGGCGGCCGGCGTCATGTTGGTGCCCTTGGGATTCGTGGGACCGCTGGTTGGGGTGCTGCTCCCGGTGCTGGTCCTGTTGCCGGTCGCCATGGCGAGAATGGGTCTTGTACGAACCTGAGAGCCGCGTCCTCCTTGCCATTCCCGGACCCACCCAAACCTGGTTCGCGTCGTTGGAGTCGCGAGGCGGTTCGGGCCGACAAAGGATCGCCGGCCATTGCCAAGTGCAGGGCCGGCGTCGCTCCGCGGATCGTGACCGGCTGCGGGAGTGAGGGGCAGGATGCCCACCCGATTCGTCGGGCCTGAGCGGAGGCGCCGGTTACGAGGAGTGCCGTATGCGGGTACACACCACGCGATTCGGTGCCGTTGAAGTCGGCGAAGACCGGCTTCTCGACTTCCCGACAGGACTGCTTGGCTTTTCAAGCTTCACACGATTCGCCCTATTGCAACCAGACGAGGACGGCGTCTTCTACTGGTTACAGTCGGTCGACTCGGCTGAGTTGGCGTTTGTGGTGACCGACCCGAGCCGCTGGTGCGACGAGTACGAAGCGACGGTCAGGCGGGAGCACATGGATCTGCTCGAACTCGACGAGGTCGGTGATGCAAGAGTCTTCGTCATCGTGAACAAGTATGACGAGGCACTGACCGCGAATCTGCAGGGGCCGCTCATCGTGAATCTGCGAAACCGCCGCGGCATGCAGATCGTGCTCTCCGACCAGCGGTGGACCACTCGCTGGGAGATCGCCCGGCTCCAGCAGCCAGCGACGCCCCAACGCGCTACGGCCTGATCCATCCGTCAGATCACTTGTTAGAACATCTGGCAGAACGACTGTCAGAATAAGGGAGCCCTTCCCATGCTCGTGCTGTCACGCCGCCGAGAAGAGTCGATTGTCATCGGCGAAGACATTCAGATTACGGTCGTCGATGTTCGCGGCGATAAGGTTCGGCTTGGCATCGAGGCGCCTGCGTCGGTATGCGTGCACCGCAAGGAACTCCGCGAGGCGATTCGCCGCGAGAATGAACAGGCTTCGGGGTTTGATGAACTGCCCTCGGTGAAACGCCCTGCGTAACTGCCGCGGGCTAGTGCCCGCTGCACCCACATCCACCGCCGCAGCAGCCTCCGGAAGGCCCTTCACGCGGCGGGGCTGGCGCGTCGACTGAAAACAGGCTCTGAACCCGTTCCCAGGTTCGATTGAGGCCTTCAGGGTCCTCGACGGGCTCATCGGCATCCCGCATCGGCCGCAGCAGTGTGATGAGCGAGCCATCTTCGATACATCGGTACTCGTAGAGCGGCACGGTCAGGCTCCTCGGCAGGCGTTCAGGGCCGCGTCCAGATCCTGCATGAGGTCAGAGACGTCCTCGATGCCAACCGACAGGCGAACGAGCGTGTCGCTGATGCCCAGGGCAGATCGGTGGTCGGCCGGGACCGACGCGTGCGTCATGATGGCGGGGTGGTTGACGAGCGACTCCACGCCGCCGAGTGACTCGGCCAGCGTGAATACGCTCAAGGACTCCAGGAATCGCCGTGAGGCTGCGAGATCACCTTCCAATTCGATGGTGATCATGCCGCCGCCTGCCGGAGCGCCGTCGATCTGCATCTGGCGGCACGCCATGGCGTGCTGTGGATGGCTCTCTTGCGTCGGGTAGATCACCGATCGAACGGCCGAGTGTGACCGCAGCATGTCGGCGATCTGGGCGGCGGACTCGCAGTGCCGACGCATGCGGAGGTCGAGCGTCTTGATGCCGCGAAGTACCAGGTAGGAGTCGAAGGGGCCCAGGACCGAGCCCACCGAGTTCTGGTGAAACCGCAGCCGCTCCGCCATGTCAGCGTCGCCCGTGACCAGGACGCCGGCGACGACATCGCTGTGGCCGCCTAGATACTTGGTGGCCGAGTGCATGACGACATCGAAGCCCGCTTCGAGCGGACGCTGCAGGATGGGGGTCGCAAACGTGTTGTCACAGGCGCACGGAATGTCTGCGGCTTTGGCCGTTGCGGCGATGGCCTGCAGGTCGGCGATCTTGAGCATCGGATTGGTCGGGGATTCGACCCAGATCAGCTTCGTGTCGTCCGTGATGGCCGCGTCGATGGCGCCAGGGTCTGACAGGTCGGCAAAGTCGAACTGCAACCCCTGAGACCGCGCCCGGACTTGCCGAAAGAGTCGATGCGTGCCGCCGTAGAGATCGTCCATGGCGAGCACACGATCACCGGCCGTAAGCGTATCCAGCAGGCAGGAAATCGCCGCGAGTCCGCTTGAGAAGGCGAAGCCGCCGAAGGAGGCATCTTGCGACTCCGAAAGTGAGGAGCCCTCGAGCCTCGCAATCGCGCGTTCCATGGCGTATCGCGTTGGGTTGTGGCTTCGGGTGTATTCGAATCCCTGATGGGTACCCGGCGACGCCTGGGCATAGGTGGAAGCGAGGTAGACCGGCGGCATCACCGCACCCGTCGTGGGGCACGGGCACTGCCCCGCGTGCACGGACATTGTGCCCAGTCCCTTGGCATTACTTGTCATGTCAGGTTGCCATCCGCTTTCGAAGATAAGAGATGAGGTCGATTCTGGTGATCAGGCCGAGATAATGGTCGCCGTCCATGACGATGGCCACGCGGTCGGCCCGGAAGATGGGGGTGAGCGCGTCGACGGTATCGCTGGCATTGACCGTTTCGACACGCTTGGTCATGAAGTCCGAGACGGGCCGGTCGAAGCCCGGATCACTGCCCACGATGGCCATGAGCACGTCAGATTCGTCAAGGATTCCCATCAGACGGTCGCCGTCCAGCACCGCCATTTGACTGACGTCATAGAGCCGCATCATCTTGATCGCCTGCATGACGGGCGTCTCGGGCGTCAGTGTGTAGTCCTCGTGTTCGCTGTGCCGGCGGGCGATCAGATCCCGTAGATCACCAGCGGGCTGGTCGGTGACGAAGCCCTGATCTCGCATCCAGTAGTCATTGAACATGCGGCCGAGATACTTGGATCCGTGGTCGCATACGAAGGACACGACGGTCTGTGGTTCGGTCTGTTTCTGGCACCACATGAGCGCCGCGGCGAGGAGCGTGCCAGTCGAGGAGCCGGCCAGGACTCCCTCCCGCTTCAGCAGGTCGCGGGCCGCCTCAAACGCCTCCTGGTCCGTCACTGCGATTGCTTCGGAGATGAGGTTGAGATCCGCGACGTCCGGCACGAAGTCCTCGCCAATGCCCTCCACGAGCCAACTGCCCGCTTCCACTGTCCGGCCTTCGTTGACCAGCGGCGTCAGCATGGAGCCAGCGGGGTCGGCGAGGACGAGGCGGATGTCGGGGTTCTGTTCTTTCAAGAAGCGTCCAGCGCCAGCGAGTGTTCCGCCTGATCCAATGCCACCGATCAGTACGTCGATCTGGCCATCGGTCTGCCGCCAGATCTCGGGGCCTGTGCCGGCGTAATGGGCGGCGGCGTTGGCGTCGTTTTCGAACTGGTTGACGTAGAATCCGCCTGTGTCGGCCGCGATTCGGGCTGCGACTTCCTGGTAGTAGTCTGGGTGGCCCTTCTGGACGTCCGAGCGGGTGATCTCGACGCCTGCGCCAAGCGCTCGCAGGTGGGCGATCTTGGCTTCGCTCATCTTGTCCGGGACCACGACGGTGACGCGGTAGCCCTTGAGGCCGCCAACCAGTGCCAGCGCGATGCCTGTGTTGCCTGCCGTGGCTTCGATGATGTGGCCGCCGGGCTGCAGGTCGCCCCGGCTTTCTGCCGCCTCGATCATCGAGACCGCAATGCGGTCCTTGATGGAATTGCCCGGGTTGAGCGACTCCATCTTGAGCAGGAGCGTGCACGGGCCGGTATCGAACTGGGTGACTTCGAGCATCGGCGTGTTGCCGATCATCGACGCGAGTCCGGAGTGGATGTGGGCGGTATTGGCGGCTGGCTTGGTGGTTCCCATGAGCCACACAGTCTACCGGTCCCGGTCGCGGCGAGCAGGACCCGCTGGACAGCGAAAGGGCCGGGACGAGCGTTACTCGTCCCGGCCCTTGGGAAGTCACACAATGACGATCAGGATCAGTTGGCGGACAGAACGTCCCGTCCCTTGACGCCGTCGATCGTCGTGAAGTGGAACCCGCAGGAGTTGGCGCCACCGCTGTCGTTGCCGTCGCCACTCTTCCAGCGACCCTCATTCAGAAGGTAGCCCTGCGTGCCGGTCGGCGAGGAACGGTGCCAGAGGCCGTCGGGCATGCCGGACTGGCCGCCGCCGGCGAGGTTGTCGTCCTGTTTGGCCTGGTGGACCGAGACGGTACGGGTGGAACCGTCCATCATGGCCATGACCGGGGCCGAATCGTAGTGCGCGTTCATGATGAACGGGGCGCAACCGTTGAAGTGGAAGCCCTCTCGATCGTGCGGATCCATATAGGTGCCCTCGAAGTGGGGGGCGGGAGCGCAGTGGAACGAGTTGTTCTGGAGCATGTTGTGCTCCGAGAGGAAGGACTTCAGGTTGGAGTACTTCGCCATGTCCATTCGCTGGCCACGGAAGCCGCCGGCGAAGGTCATCGGGTCACGCCATGCCTCGCGGGAGTAGACCTTGCTGGACATCATTGCGGGCGGGGAGAAGCAGTAGGAGGAGGGCAGACCGCTGAGGCGGCCGTCTCCACCGACGTTGAGCGCGCCGTTGTTGCCGGACCAGAGGAAGTCCTCAGCGATATCACAGGCGTCGCCCGTGTTATCGAGGCAGTTGTTCTTCCGCAGGATCTCGAGCATCGCGGTGTCCTTCGGAGCGAAGAACATGCCGGCGTTCGGGCCGCCGGTGGCCTTGGACACCTGGAACGTGTTCGGGAACCGGTGGGTTCCGAGCGACTGGTCCTTGAGCTGCGAACCGGAGCCCGGCGTCTTGACGTCGTGCCCGGGGTTTTCTGCGTGCGAACTGTGCCAGGACATTGGCAGGATGAGTTCGGGCACGCCCGAGCCGCCCCATGAGAAGGACCAGCCGTCGCCGCCCTCGCCCCACGAGACGCCCATGCTCTGATCGACGTAGTTCGTGTTGGAGGCCATGACCTGGATCCACTTCTGGAGCGTCTGGATGGCACTTCGGTTGTTGGCGTAGGCGGGGTAGGGAGCGCCCGTCGGTGCCAGAATGTTGTAATCGAACTCGGACAGCTTGTCC
>CAZMPA010000172.1:0-5328 GCA_964567915.1 uncultured Isosphaeraceae bacterium
CATATGCCTCGAGCACGGCAAGCACACCCTCGATTCCGACCCGACCCGACCCATCGAGATCCTCGACGCACGAGCCGCACGGGCCCCACCGGTTGAGCACCAGTTCCAGATCCGTCCAGTTCACCGTAGCATCCGCGTCCACATCCCCACGGCAGCAGTGGTCACTGAACTCCACCAGCCCCTCTTCGAACCAGGCACCCACTGCGTTCTCCGGAGCGTTTCCGCAGAACGTGGAATCAATCAGCGTCGCCTCAGTGTCGAGATCTCCCGAGGGTAAGGCGCTCAGGCCGCCGTGCCCTTCGCCGGCGCTGTTGTTGGCGATACGACATCCGTTGATGGTCAGGGCCGATTCATGGGTACCAATCCACACGCCGGCCCCTTCTTGATCAGCGATGTTTCCACTGATGTTGGAGTCGGAGATGTGCATCACGCTTCGAGCGCACGCGACGCCGCCAGCGTTGGCATACGCGTGATTGGAGTGCACCTGACAGGACGCTATCTCAACGACGCTGTGCCATCCGCCGTAGATGGCGCCACCGGAGCAGCGCCAGATCTGCTCGTGGGGGCCCGCAACATTCTCGGTGAATGCACATTCGTTGAATGAGGCCAGCATTGAGCCAGATGTGACATAGGCAGCGCCCCCGATCAATGAGCTCGTGTTTGCCGTGAACTCCGAGAAGTTGATCCGCGAGGACGTGTTCTGAAGGGTGAGGCCGCCCCCAGACTCTCCTGCGTGATTCCCCGAGACGTTCACCCAGCCCAGACTCACGTCTGCGACGTAGGCGTGCAGACCGCCACCGGAGAAATCGGCAGTGTTCCCCGAGAACGCGCACAGGTTTCCGGTCAATGTCGTCTCATTGAACACATGCACGCCGCCTCCCAAGTTTGAGGCGTGATTGCCCACGATGTGGGTCAAGGCCATATCCAGCGACGACGAGTACACCGCGGAGATCCCGCCCCCATTGAAAGCGGTGTTGTCACTCACCCAGCACTCCTGCATGGTGCATTCCGAGCCTCGAAGGTACATGCCACCGCCCGCCATCGGGTTCGACGGCAGCCCGGCTGCATTCCCACGAACCGCACACCCGGACATGTGCAGGGTTGAATTCCGCGCAGCCACCGCTCCACCTCTCTTAGAGGCTACGTTGTCATTGAACGCAGAGTCGACGATGGTGACCTCCGACTCCACCGCGCGGAGACCTCCACCATCCCCCTCAGAGACGTTGCCCTCTACCCGACATGACACCATGGATCCTGTAGAGTTGGACAGGGTCACTGCGGCATAGGACGCTCCGACATTCTCCAGAATCGACGTGGAGTTGAGGTGGATCGAAGATTCCACAGCGAAGATGGCTGCGCCCTCGCATTCTGAGATTGTGCAATCCTGAATGCTCAGGTCACTTCGATACACAGTCAGGCCATTTCCCTTGCTCCTGACGATGTTCAGCCCCGACAGCGTGACAGTCGGGGTGTTCCCCGGCGAAGCGTTGAGGGAGATCCCCTCCTCTTCTGACATGCAGTCCAGGACAGCGCGAGACAAGGAACTCGCCGATCGGACTGTGATCGACTTGTTCGAGCAATACATGATGGGGACACCCGGCGTGTCACTTTGAAAGGTGCCCCGCGACAGCAGAATCGTGTCTCCGTCGGATGCTGCCTGCACCGCGGATTGAATGGTCGGGTACTGGTTCGGGACCAGCAGGTCGGCCCCGCTGGCGACCGTGACGTTTCCCAACAGGAATACGGTGATTGCTCTCCACTGGCGCATGGCTGTCTCCTGACCGAGCCTCTGAATGGGCTCTGCGAGGAGAAAGCCCTCACCCAGAGGTTGATGCGCGAGAATCCGATGCCTGCCGTCGCAGGGCAGGCCAAAGGAACACAGCCTCGACGATCATCCAGCACTCCAGAACGAGCGTGGCCAGGCCGATCCCGACCAGTAGCCATCGCTCCTGCGACACCCACGCCTCGTCGGCCCCGGTGCCCGTGAAGATCTGCGCCGCCATCGCCCATGCCGGCACCGCAAGCATGACCGCCAGCGGCGGAATCAGGAACCACGTGCGCCGGCCCGCACGCCACAGGAAGAACGCAATGACCAGAAAGGCCAGGCCTGCCAGAAGCTGGTTCGTCGCGCCAAACAAGGGCCAGAGAATCAGCCCCCCCGTGCCGGCAGACTCCCACGTCCACGCGCCACCGGCAGCGGGGATCGCTGCAAGCCCGGCGGCGAGCGCCACGGCGATGGTCGTGGTAACCAGCCGGCCCGGGAACGACCACGCCGCCTTGCGAGCCGTCGGCCCAACAGTCGAGACGAGTTCCTGAATGACGTACCGCTGCAGACGGCAGGCAGTGTCCAACGTCGTCGCAGCGAAGGAGGCCACCAGCACGCCAAGCACCGCAATGGCCACGCCCGCGGGGATGTGCATCGCAGCCAGGAAGTTCGCGCCGCCGTCCACGAATGCAGCGACCTTGGCGCCCAGTCCGCCGGCAGCCTGCCACGACTCATACCGCGCCGACCAGGCAGCTTCGCCCACCAGGGTCGACCCACCCGGGCCGTCGACGCCCAGGCTCAGTCCCGCCACGCATGCGAGGATGACCAGTATGGCCAGAAAGCCCTCGCCGACCATCGCGCCATAGCCGATGGAAACTGCATCTGCTTCGCACCGCACCTGCTTGCTGGTGGTCCCACTGGCGACAAGACAGTGAAAGCCACTGATGGCGCCACACGCGATTGTGATGAAGAGAAACGGCAGCATGGCGGGCGCGCCCGGCGGGTCGACGTCAACCAGCGGCGCCACCATGTCCAGGCTCGGGCGGACACCTTCCACCGGGGCGCCGCCTGCGACGGCCGCGAATACAAGGCCGACCACCACAAGGCCGAGTGAACTGACCAGTTGCAACGCGTTGATGTAGTCGCGGGGCTGGAGCAGGACGCCGACAGGCAGCACGGAAGCAATGAAGCAGTACCCGAGCAGCACGAACACCCACACCATGACGGGCCACGCTGCAGCCGCCGCGTTGAATTGCCCGAGCCATCCGACGTCGCCGTACAGCACCGACAGGTACATCAGGACCAGGGCGGTGGCCGACGGAAGGAATAGCCCGATCCTTGAGCGTCGCAGCACCACCCCCACCACCACGGCCAGTGGGATCTGGACAACGCAAGGGAAAATCGCAGCAGGAAACATCCGAAACACGACCGCGATCACAAGACCAAAGATCGCAAGCACGATGGTCAATCCGATAAACAGGATGGTGAGAAAGAGCACCCGGACACGGGGGTTCAGCAGCCGGCCGGCCACATCGCCAATCGATTGGCCCTCATGGCGAAGGCTGACGACCAGACTGCCCAGATCGTGGACGGCGCCAATGAAGATCGAGCCGAAAACCACCCACAGCACAGCGGGCAACCATCCCCACATGACGGCGATTGCCGGGCCGACAATCGGACCGGTCCCCGCGATGGATGTGAAGTGGTGGCCGAGCACGACCGGACGCGGCGTCGGGACGAAATCAACATCGTCTCGCTGCGTTGTGGCAGGCGTGGCAACTCCGGCCGTGAGCCGAAACACCTTCCGGCCCAGCCAACGCCCGTAGGTCGCGTACGCGACGATGAAGCCGATCCCCGCGATGAGCGCTATGAGGAGCGTCGTCACGCTGAAGGCCTCCGTGCCTGCTTGCTCTAGCGGCGCTTCGCTTCCTGCATTTCCCGCAACTGCTCTTGCAACTGCAGCAGCAGACGCTCAAGATCGGCCTTGCTCTGAAAGCCCATGTTCTGCATGGCCAGCGCCACCGGGTTGGGCGCCCGGTCATACCACCGGATCCAGTTCTTGACGATCTTGACCTTTGCTCGAACGCCCGCCTCGTCATTACCAGTTTCGGAAAACTCCTTGGAGGACAGGCGGAGGTACTTCTTGGATCGATCGACCAGATCGTTCCAACTCTCGTGCAACTTACGACCCGTGCCGACTTCCCTCCAACCCCCTTGATCCAACAGGAGTCCGAGTTCCTCCTCGTCGTCCGCGATGCCGATCGCCAGGCCGCAGTCGACCGCCGGCCGGGCGTCGAAACCGAGCACCTGCCCGGGGCGATTCATGTCGACTTCGCCCTCAAGGCTCTGGAACCAGGTCACATCGCCGGTCTCCGGGTTCTTCGTGTAGGAGAGCAGGGAGAGCGTGGGGTGATCGCCGGTCTTGAACGGGACGGCGAGTTTCGGACTCCGCCCTGAGTGACGGAGCACCGGCTCAAGATGGTCCTTGGCTGCCTGCACCTGATATGCCAGGGGCCCGGAAGGACCACCAAACAGCGTCGTGATCGATCCAAGGTGGCCACGACTTCGCATCACGATGACGTCGCAGCAGAGCGATGTCGAGCACGCTGCAGACGTGCCATCGAGCACCCACGCCACGACGCGGTGACGCCTTTGCGCTTCATAGATGGCGTCACGAATCATGATCCATTCGGCCACAATGCCGCCGCCCGAATTGATGTCAAGAACGATGGTCTGGCCCGGCCCCAATTCGTCAGCCTGCGCGACGATGGCCTCGATCTCCTCGGCGCGGAAGGCCTCGCCGACCATGCCGGTCAGTGGCAGAATGAATGTCGGCCGGATACCGGAGTCGTCGTCGCTCGTCTCATTGCCGTCGGTGGCATCCGCTGCTGCCGAGTCACCGGCCGCATCAACAGCCGCGTCGTCGCCACTTCCCTGCGAGTCGTCGCTCGCGTCCTCCTCGGAGGATGGGTCGTCTGCTGCCGGAGCCGGCGTGGGGCTGCCCCCGACCGCCTCAATGGACACAATGTCACCTTCGCTGATCGGCGAGAGCCGCCGCCCACTGCTTGAGAGCTGCACCCAACCACCCTGCATGCGGACGATCGTGCCGGTCGCCGTACGGCGAATGCCCCGCTGGCGGTACGTCACGCGAACCTCCTGGCCAAGCTCCCCACTCCAACTCGTGCCATCTGAGAGGGTGATGGAGACTGGATCGCCACCAAAGGCGTCATTGACGCCTCCAAGGAGCAGGGCCGTCGCCAGCAGAAGGCCGGAGATCCGGCGGGTGAGTGTCAGCATGTCCATTGGCGGCGCCTCCGCTTCAAGCCGATTGGTGTATCTCCACCCCGATCACGCAGTGTAGCGAGGGGCCCGGTGCTGGATCCTGCAGGACCCGCCGATTCTGCGTCGCCGTGCCCCCTGGAGAGCGGACAGGCTGGCGCAGCCAGCCAGGGAGGGAGTGCTCCAGCATCGACAGCGACGTCGTTGGCAGCACAACACACCCCCACAGTCGCTCCGCGCCAGCACCCCCCCCCGCGAGGGAGCGGGTTCGCACCCCCTTGGTC
>CAZMPA010000173.1:0-5303 GCA_964567915.1 uncultured Isosphaeraceae bacterium
GGTTTTTGCCGCGTCGTCACACAGGCACGGATCTCCCATCTAGTTGGGGCGGTTGTCCCACTTGTGGGATGGCCCCACCTGGAGGCCTGCCCATGCGTTTCCCCACCCTGATCACGCTCCTTGCCATCACGTCCACCGCGTCCGCCTGGACCCCCAATCCCGATGACCCCGATGGCGGCGGATGGCCAATGCCGCCGGATGCCCCGCTGGGCGATCCGTGGAGCCCCGAGGATCCGATGCTGCCGCTGCCGGGTGACCTACTCGACATTCCGGGCGGCTGGGACGGCTCGATGCCCGACTTTCCCCTCATATGTGTCATCAACGTTCCTGACGACTACGACACCATCCAGGAAGCGGTTGATGCGGCGGAGGACGATTGCCTGATTCTGGTCGCCGAGGACACGTACTACGAGAACGTGGTGATCGACGGAAAGGCGGTCCGGATTGTTGGCGTGGGAGACGTCACGGTCAGGCCGCTTGCTGACGACGCCATCTTCACGATCTCCAACACGCCAGCCGACCACACCGTGCAGCTCGACGGTCTGCGGATGACCTCCGTCATGAGATTCCTCCATCCGGTCACTGGCGAGGAACTCGTGCTTGTGGCTGAGGAAGGCCGAGCGGTGTACGCGACGTTGGCGACCATTGGAATTACAAACTGCCAGTTTGACGACTTGCAGGTGGGGCAGTTGGATGTCGCGGGCGACGACCAGGTCGGCGGCGCCATCTACATGAGTTCTGGAATCCTTGAGATCGATTCCTGCGACTTCATGGACTGCATCGCTGACCACGGTGGGGCCATCGGATGCGGTTTCGCCCAACTGACCGTCAGTCAATGCGAGTTCTCCAACTGCTCGGTCCTTGGTAGCGGGGGCGCGATGCTCGTCGCGTTCTCTGGAGCATCGCTGTCTCAGTGCGAGTTTCTTGCCAGCCAGGCGGCCGAGTACGGCGGTCATCTCCATTCAATCGCCAACACGCTGACGTTGCACCGCTGCGCATTCCTCGGCGGGTCGGCCGCATGGGGCGGCGCGGTTTCGACGATTGGCTTTATGACAGCGACGCTTTCGCAGAATCAGTTTTGGTACCACACCGCCGGTGAGTCGGGCGATGTCTGGTGGCATGACGTCGCGGGCGGCGCGGGCCCATGGCTTGCCGACAGCAAACTCTGCAGTGGTACCTCCACTGAAGGCACGACCGAGGGCATCGTTCCGATCGAGTCTTATGAAGATTGCCCGTTCTGCATCGATGACACGGACATGGACGGCGAGATTGGCGTACAGGATCTCATCGACATGCTTTCGGTCTGGGGAACCCGGGATCCATTCGCGGACGTCAACGGCGATGACACCGTCGACGTAGATGACATCGTCGACCTCATCGAGGACTTCGGCGGCTGCGGATCGATCTTCCCGATCTGAGGTCTATTCGAACAGCCGCCGCTTCGCCTCGCGATAGCGGGCAAGCGTATTGACGACGACGTCGTCGGGAATCTCAGGTCCCGGCGGCGTCTTGTCCCAAAGACCGTTTCGAACGAGCCCTTCGAGATGGTTGCGGACGTACTGCTTGTCGAACGAGTCCTGGTCGCGGCCGATCTCGTAGTCTTCGGCGGGCCAGAAGCGACTGGAGTCGGGAGTGAGGACTTCGTCGATGAGCATGATCTCGTTGGTTTCGTTGCCGTCTCCGTCAATGGCGTATCCGAACTCGAACTTGGTGTCGGCCAGAATGATCCCGTGTTCTGCAGCGTATTCGGCGGCTCGGCGATAGATCTCGACCGACACGTCACGCAGGCGGTTCATGACGTCGCGGCCGGCGATTTCGCACGCAGTATCAAAGTCGATGTTCTCGTCGTGTCCCTCTTCGGCTTTAGTCGCAGGAGTGAAGATCGGCTCCGGAAGTTGTTGGCAGTGCTTGAGCCCTTCGGGCAGCGTGATGCCGCACACGGTGCCGTGCTTGCAGTATTCCTTCCAGCCTGATCCCGTGATGTACCCGCGGACGACGAACTCGACCGGAATCACACGAGCGGCACGTCCAAGCATCATGCGGCCACGGCACTGCTCCCGCTGGGCTTCATCCAGCCCCGGAACATCTTCGGGTTCGACCGAGCGAAGGTGGTCGCCGATGAGATTCCACTGGCGAATCCGGTGGAACCAGGTCGTGCTGATCGAGGTCAATTCTCGGCCCTTCCCGGGCACCGGCGTGGGCATGACGACGTCAAAGGCGCTGATTCGATCGGACGCGATGATGAGCACGCTCGGGGATTCGCCTGCTGTCGCCGGAACCTGGTAAATGTCCCGCACCTTGCCTTGGCGGCGGCCTGGCAGGGGCAGATCGGTGACCATGACGGGGGGGCTAGTGGTGTGCATGCGGAGGTCTCCTGAGGGTGGGAAGTGTAGCACTTGGGGCGGCGCCTCCCCGTGCCGCCTCGCCGACCCGTAGAATGGCCGGACCCTCGCATGATTCGATTCGTGAGCTATGACGCCGATGGACGCGCCGACGCCAGTCCACTCCGAAACGCCGTCCTCATCGACAAGGACGAGGTGGTGACGCCCGGCCGCATCAAGGTGCGAGACGGGCACATTGTCTGCGAACGCCGGGCCAGCGGCGCGATGGCGCTCGGGCTTCGGTTCGACGCGGGGCGGCCTGGCGAGCTGGCACTTCGCACGTGCCTGCTGCCGCAGCGGGAGGACCCGTACATTCTGACCGTCGAACTCGCCCGGCATCGGATTGGCACCTTCGTCTTCAAGGCTGAAGAGTGGGGGATGATCGATCTCGACGAGTCGCATCCCGCCATGAAGTTGTGGAATGAGGCTCGGCACCTGTTCACCCAGGCCATGGTGACGAGTGATCCGGTTCGCGCCGATGCGGCCGGCCGCCAGTCGCTGGAGCTGGCGATTGCCGCCTCGGAACGTCTTGCGGTCGCCCACTCCGAGATTCTTCTTCGCAGACGGTTCTGGACCAAGCCCGCCCCCTCGACCGCGATCGGTGTGCGTATCGAACCGTCGCGGCGGGGCGACGCGCTCAAGGAACTCGCCCACCGGCACTTCAGACTGCTGGCGGTGCCACTGCGATGGGGAAGCCTCTGCCCGGCGGAAGGCGAGTATCGCTGGGACGACACCGATGACTGGATTGCATGGGCCGAGGATCACGGCTGCAAGGTGATCTCGGGGCCGCTGATCGATCTCGGTCGCCGCGGTCTGCCGGGATGGGTCTCAAGCAAGGCTGCGTGCTATCAGCACCTGCGGGATCTCGCCTATGAGCACGTCGAGGCTGTTGTCGCCCGCTATGGCGATCATATTGGCATGTGGTCGCTCGGCACTGGGCTGAACACCAATACCACCATGTCGCTTGAGCCGCGGGAGATGATCGACCTGGTGCGGATGCTGGCGCTGCGGGTGCGGGAGGGGCGTCGCGGTCGCCGCGTCATCGTCGAGTTGGAGCAGCCATGGAGCGAGTACTTGTACAGCCACGCAGACGCGGTTGGTCCGCTCGCCTTTGCGGAGCAGATCATGCAGGCGGGCGTTCGGCTTGACGCGGTCGGGCTGTCGCTGCGTATGGGCGATGACGGCCATGGCCGGACGGTGCGTGATCTCATGGAAGTCAGCCGGTTGTTGGACCGATTCGTTCACGTGGACCCCAAGGTCATTGTCACGGACCTCGGTGTTCCGAGCGAGCCGGTCGGAGACGCTGGCGGCCGTTGGCGTGGGACATGGTCAGTCGAGCGGCAGGCGCAGTGGGCGTCGATTGCAGTCGCGATGATGCTGTCCAAGCCGCACGTCGAGTCGGTGCTCTGGACCGATCTCTTCGATCACCCGGAGACGCGGCCACCGCATGCCGGCCTCATTGCTGGAGACGGCACCGCCAAGGACGCCATCAGGAAGCTCATCACGCTGCGGAAAAAACTATCCAAGCCACTGGGGCCCGCCCCGGAGGCGGCGTGAGCCACTCCCCCAGCAGGCATCGTTACCTCAAGGGAGCCATGGTGTTGTCTCTGGGGCTCGCCGATTCAATTAAAAAAACGGCCATGGGCAGCGATCGGTCCCCGATCGGCAAGCACTCGGGCAGGCGTCTCTGCGTGATTCAAGCTGGCGCCGCAGGTGCGGCGAGTTGGCGGTGCATTGCGGGCATTGGCCCGGTGCTGGCCGACCGGCTTGAAGTGGCCGTCCGGACGGGGCGGCTTCGTGGGGGAGCGGATCTGGAGCACATCCACGGCATCGGTCCCGAGACAGCGGGCCACATTCGGCGGGCGGTCCGATGGAGCCGGTCTCCATGACGGCGTGGCACGAGGTCATTGACGCGACAGTCCGGGAGGGTGAGCTCGATCCACTTGCCGCAGGCGGTGACTCCGCTCTGTCGGGTCGCTCGGGATCGTCTACCAGTGTCTGGCTTGCATCGCTCGCGATGCATCGTCCAGCGGCGAGGCTCCTCGTCACCGCGCACCTCGATCAGGCGGACGAAGTGTGCGACGAGTTTCGGGCGCGAGGGCTTCCCGTGCACCGGTTTCCAGCGCTCGAGACATTGCCGGGTGAGCAGGGTGTCCGGTCGGACTTGTTGGCTGAACGGCTCGCGGTCCTCAGGAGCCTTGCATCTCTGGAGCCTGGCGTCGTCGTCGCGCCGATCGCTGCGCTGATGCAGCCGGTTCCCGATCCTGAGGCGATGTCGGACCTGCTCCGGACCATTCGGGCTGGCGATCGGCTGGACCGCGAATCGTTGCTGACGTGGCTCGCGTCGGCCGGTTGGGATCGGGCCGCCTCGGTAGAGCGGCCGGGCGAGTTCGCGGTGCGGGGCGATGTCATCGACATCTTCCCCGAAGTCGGAGCGCCCGCGAGACTCGATTTCTTTGGTGACGAGGTGGAGTCGGTACACGCCATCGACCTGGACACGATGGGGTCGGCGCAGGTGCTCGATCGACTCGATCTGGTTGCAGGCGCCACAGACGTGACGGCTGACGTGGACGCGGGGCAGGACCCACGGTTGTTGAGTTCGCTTCTGGATGATCGGTGGGAGGTGGTCCTTGACGATCCGGCCGAGATACGCGAGCAGTCTCGGGCATATCTGGATCGGACCGCCGGCGGGGGTTGGCTCGCCGAGTTGGAGCAGGTACAGCGTGAATTGCGTAGTCAGGCAAGAGCACTCTGCCTGATCGGGGGGAGTGATTCGCCTCACGCGTTACCGGTTGGCCCGCTCCCGGCATTTGCCGAGCAGGCCAAGGATGCGGTGACCGAGATCCGAAGCCGCGCCGCCGAGATGGACGTGATCATCGTGTGCCAGCACGGCGGCGATGCGGACCGCATGCGGGAACTTCT
>CAZMPA010000174.1:0-2977 GCA_964567915.1 uncultured Isosphaeraceae bacterium
GATGCACTTTGTCCGCTGCTCGCTAGGTCGCGGCCTGACTGCGCACGTAACGCGCTCAACAGTTGCCCTTCGTTCTGTGCAGTGCCTGCCAGTAATTGACCTAAACGCTCACGGCTGCTTAATTCCTGTAGGCCGCCTGTTAGTCCGAGATTCGCCAGTTGGTCGCCTTGACGTGCTTGCAGGGCTGCCACGTCGCCTGCTGCTTGCTGGCCGCGTGTAGCGAGGCTACGTAAGTTCGATGTCTGACGGTCAAGGTCTTGCAGTGCCAAACCTTGCGCCTGTGCTTGCAACTCGCGTGCAATATTACCGCCGCCTATGTCACCTGTTGCTGCAGCGTTACGGGTTAGCGCCCGTTCTGACTGTTCGCGCAACCATTGCTGGCCGGGCGATTCTTGAAACTCTTGGAATGCCGCCGCCTGCGCGTCAGCACCTAGTGCGCCTGACAGCGCCGCTTCACGCTGTAGCGCGTCAGCACCTGCCGCTTGATATGGTTCGTACTGGCCGGTTGCCGCATTGTACGTCATTTCGATATCGCCGCGTGCACCCGCTAACGAGTCACGTAACGCTGATAACCCTGCGTCGGTTTGACCGGTCAGCGCTTGTTCAGCGCGGCCCGTACCCGCAGTAACGGCACTCTCCGCGCCTGTTAACGCTGATTGTAAGTCGCTGCGTGCCTGTTCAGCACCTGCACCAATGCTGCCTTGTGCCGCACCAAATGCGTCGCCTATGTCACCGCGTGCCTGTAGCGCACCGGCATCAATCGACGCCAGCGCGTCACGCAATGACGAATCAATACGCCCCTGTGCGCCACCTGCGCCACTCGATAGTGCTGAGCGCGTAGCCGCTAGCGCACCGGCAATGTCACCGCGTGCCTGTGACGCACCCGCTTGCAAGTCGGCTAGGCCGCCAGTCAAGCCACTTGTTAAGTCACTTCGCGCTGTGGCCGCGCCGCTGGTTAAATCATTAAGCCCCGACGTTAATCCGCCGTACAGGTCGCCGCGTGCTTGCGCTTCGGCTGCCCGCAGTGACGCTAAGGTCGAATCAAGCCCCGACGTGATGTCGCCGCGCCCCGTTGCCGCGCCAGTCAGTAAGGCTTCTTCGCCACCGGCTAGGCCGCTTGCCAATAAGTCAAGCTGGTCTTGTGTACCGCCCTGCAGTGCGTTGATCGCACCAAATGCGCCTTGCTGCAAATCCGATATTGCAGGGT
Organism: uncultured Isosphaeraceae bacterium; assembly: GCA_964567915.1. Lineage (GTDB taxonomy): Bacteria > Planctomycetota > Phycisphaerae > Phycisphaerales > SM1A02 > UBA12567. The sequence goes on from CAZMPA010000174.1 coordinate 1,208, forward strand.
TCAGCCCTACGCCCGGTATTGCTTGCTGCGCTGGTAAGCCTAGCTGTTCAATTGCGATAGGGTCGAATTGTAGCGCGTCCAGTCGTCTCGCTGCTTCAGCGTCTAAACCTGTAGCTGGGCCGGACGACTGAGCCGGCCCTGCGTTGAAATATGGTTGCGTGCTATGGTCGATTGCGTCTTGCGCAAAGTTGGCACGTAAATCGCTTTGAGTGCCGCCTGGTATGCGCGTACCACCGTCAGGACTGAAATAGTCGAAACGGTCAGTTATCGGCATGCCCGGTGCCGTGGTTGTACGTAACATGCTCTCAGCGCCTTGGCGAGGCATTACGTCTAGCGACTGTCGCGGCATTACGTCTAGCGACTGTCGCGGCATTACGTCGCGAGTAAACGGCTGCTTAGTCGACACGCCGTCGATAGGTACGCCGGTGCGTTCAAGCTGCTGCATAGGCGTCGTAGTGTTAGCCCGCAACGCGCTTTCGCGAGGCATAACGTCTAGCGACTGTCGCGGCTGTACCGGTTGCGGTATGTTACCGCCCTGTCTAACAGGCTGATTGGTAAACGGGTTCATAGACGTCGCCTGCTGCGCTGGTGCGCCGAGTAGAATATTTTGGTAATTAGTCGCGCCCTGCTGCAAAATGTCTTGCGTGGCGCGGTTGGTACGATTCAGAATGTCGTAAGTGTTTGCTCTGCCTTGCTGCAATTCGTTACGGGCTTGTTGCGCCGCATCAAATACCGAACTAAACGCAGGGTCAAACAGTTGTAATACGTCTCGCCGTGCGCGGTCTGCCATTGCTGCGCTAACGTCTGACGCGTTGGCGATCCCTTCTGCTTGTTGCTCGGCTGCTTTTCGTTGCGAGCGTGAGCTTAGATAGGCGCCGCCTAGTGTGCCGCCGATAATAGCCGCAGTTGTGCCGATAGCCATGTTATAAAAGCCTCATATACGTGTTTTCTGTTGGTTTATAGCCTTGGCTCTTATATAGACGTCCAACCCGCTCGCCGTCTAAATCAGTTAGACAAAGCATATTAAAAGCGGTTGCGCCTGACTCTTTTGCTATCTTCTCAGCAAACTTTAGCAGTTTTAACGATAACGTGCCACCCCTGCGATTTTCGTCCACCCACCAAAACATTTCCTGCGCAATGATTGTGTCAGGGTCCATAAAAACCGGAAAAATAAAAAACCCTAGCATGCCGCTTTCGCCGTCAGTTACGAGTGTGCCGAGGTCTATCATCTGGCGCAGTAACTTTTCGATTTGCTGGTGGTTGTACTTGGCAAGTTTGCTGTATGGCGAAACTTCAAAAAACCGTTCGCCCATTTCGACAATTTGTGGCATGTCTTGTTCAGTAGCTAGTTTAACGCGACCCATCCGGTAGCACCGCCGTCGATAGTTTTTACGTATAATACACCCGCAACAGTATCAAGGTACAGACGTTTTATGCGCGCATCGGTGACGCCTTCAGGGTTGCCACTACCGTCAAGTATCTCAAGCGCGGCGATGCTTTCTAGCAGTTGCACGAACTGCTGTAGCGGTTGACCTTGCGTGTTGACGATAGGAACGTCTATGCCTGACGGTACGATTGTTCTCATTCGTCAATGTCCAGCAAGAATTGAAGCGCCGCCCACCGAATAGGCGTCGTCATGGTAAAGCGGTATATACGCAACTTAGCGGTGCGCCCCAGTCGATAAAAGCGCACTTTCTGACCATACCTACCAACATCGCCGACATTGCGCGTGCGGGCTTTAGAATACGTGTGCCCGTCGTCGGTGTAGTC
>CAZMPA010000174.1:2987-5263 GCA_964567915.1 uncultured Isosphaeraceae bacterium
CCATCGCGGTTATCAAGCACTAATTCAACGGTGCTGTGGAACGTGCTTTTACTGAAATTCTGCACAACCGGCAGCGCAAACTGACGACGTATTGTTTCGCTGTAGTCGGTGTACACGTCAGGGTTGACTATGCCTATCGTGCCGCCTTCTGAGTCGCCGACGAATATTTCGCCGTACGCTTCGAGCAACGCATTGACGCGCCAGCGTGATTTATCTTGCAAGCCGGTGCTGCGACGTTCGTGCCACTCTTTTTGACCGCTAATGCGTGACGCGTGCGAATCAAATACAACGGTGTTGCCGCTTAGCGACCAGCCGCCAAACACCGCACCGCGAAACGAGTAGTTAAAACTAAACGCCTCGTCTAGTTCAATATCATTATACGACTGCAATATATTGTCTATCGCCGTGCTGCTTATCGGCTGGTATTCGTTGCCGGTAAACGCGTAAACTTTCGGGCTTTCATTCTCGCCACCACCGATCAACGCAAACGAACCGTCTAGTTCAATGACGCTAAACCGTGCCGCTAGTCCGCGAGGCAATGTAAAACCTGTAACCTCTGCAAACACAAAGCCAACACCGCCGACGTTGCGATACGCTTTCGTTGTGGTGCGGCCAAATACATATAACTGTTCGCGGTGTACGTGAAGGGCTACCACGTCGCGCCGTGAATCGTCGTAAGTACCGAAATCGGTTGCAGTATACGACAGACCGTCGTTCAGGTTGCTATGAAAAAATACGCTGTTATCTGCGGCAAACACGAAATACCCGTCAACGAATACGACGAAATTAACAATGCTGGCGATAGGCTGCGGGATGAAATCAGGATCAGTGATTTGCACTAGCCCTGTTGCATCGCTGTAAATGTACGCGGTTGCAGTGCCGGGAATGACAATGCAAAGCTGCTCGCCGTTGTTCGCCGTTGAGACTGGCCCCGAACCGTCAACAGTGCCTAGCGCCTCCTGTGTATAGACTGGCTCGCCGAATGCGTCAAACGTGCGGTTAATGCGATAAAGCGTGTTGCCGTTGATAAAATACGGTACGCCGTTAAGCACTTCGCCGCCTCGGTTTACCTCAACAAGACCAGTGGTTAAAACAAACTCTAAACCCGGCGTGCTGAACAATTGCGATTTGCTGAATGCGGCGACTTCAGGGTAGTTGACGTACAGATTTTCGCACACCTGACTTGCAACCGGTGCGGCCTCACTGACGTAAAACCCTGAAAGCGGTAGCTCTGTTACCATTGCTGCCCAACCTCAAAATTAATATATGTACTTTCGTTATCGAACCCTAGCGCGTTTTCGAGGTATTCTGTCGCTTTACCTTCGATTACTGCAACGCGTGCGTCTGGCAAGTGCCGACGACGGCGGCATGGTCGGCGAGAACGTGCGCATCGGTCCCAACGGCTATGACATCGCCCTGCTGGCGGCCGGCGGCTGCATCGAGGCGGTGGACGCGGTGCTGACGGGCCGCGTCGACAACGCCTATGCCCTGGTGCGCCCCTGCGGCCACCACGCCGAGGCCGACAGCGGCCGCGGCTTCTGCGTCTTCGGCAATGTCGTGCTCGCCGTCCGCCATGCCAAGGCCGTGCGCGGGATCGAGCGCGTGGCGGTGGTCGACTGGGACGTGCATCACGGCAACGGCACGGAAGCCGCGTTCTATGACGACCCCTCGGTGCTGACGATCTCCCTGCACCAGGAGCGCTGCTACCCGCCCGACAGCGGCGCGCTCGAGGACATCGGCAAGGGCGCGGGCCGGGGTTTCGCTCTCAACCTGCCCCTGCCGCCCGGCAGCGGCCACGGCGCCTACCTCGCCGCCTTGGACCGGGTGGTGCTGCCGGCGCTGCAGCGCTTCCGGCCCGAGCTGATCGTCGTCGCCTCGGGCCTCGATGCCTGCGTCGGCGACCCCCTCGGGCGCATGCTGTGCCACAGCGAGACGTATCGCCAGATGACGCGACGCCTGATGCAGGCCGCCGAGGCGCTGTGCGGCGGCCGCCTGGCGCTTTGCCACGAGGGCGGCTATGCGCCGAGCTACGCACCGTTCTGCGGCCTCGCGATCATCGAGGAGCTGTCGAGCCGGCGCACCAGCGTCGCCGACCCCATGCTCGGCTGGTACGAAAGCCTGGGCGGCCAGGCCTTGCAGCCGCACCAGGCCGCGCTGCTGAACGAGGCAGCGGCCCGGCTCGAAGGCGTGGCGGCATGATCGTCGCCCGCTGGCGGATCCAGGCCCGCTTCGGCCACAAGGCCGAGGCGCTGGAGGCGATGCGCCGCTTGTGGCTG
>CAZMPA010000175.1:0-5261 GCA_964567915.1 uncultured Isosphaeraceae bacterium
GTCCTGGCCTCCATCACCAATCCCGGCCTCTCTCCGGGCTGAACCCCCCTCCCGCCCCCGATCGGGGCGGGCCACACCGCACACGCACCGGACGATTCGTCGCCCGGTGCGTGTCGTTTCGTCTCGACCCCACGCCCCCCATGCCCTATGGTCGCAGCATGTTGGTGCTCTCGACCATTGCGGCCATCTCGGCGGGGGCGGCTCCGCCAGAAGTGAGCTTTGGCCGCGACATCCAACCACTGCTTTCGGACCGATGCTTCCAGTGCCACGGGCCGCACGCTGAGGCGCGTGAAGCAAAGTTGAGACTGGACTCGTTCGAGGACGCAACCGCGCGGCGGAAGCGTGGCCGTTACGCCATCGTGCCTGGCGACCCGGACGCCTCCCTGCTCTGGCAGCGCGTCAATACAACCGATCCGCTCGACCAGATGCCGCCGCCCGAGAGCGGCAAGCACGCGCTGGCCGAGGAGGAGCTGGCGCTGATCCACGCATGGATCGAATCGGGTGCTGCGTATGAACCACACTGGTCGTTTACGACGCTGACCCAGCCAGCGCCGCCACCAAACATGAATGAGACTTGGGCGGCGACGCCCGTCGACCGATTTGTCCTGCAAGGCATCGAAGCCGCAGCACAATCGCCCGCGCCGCAAGCGAGCCGCGCCACGCTGTGCCGACGTGTCTTCCTGGACCTGACCGGGCTGCCGCCGACGCCCGAGGAACTCGACGCCTTTCTGGCTGATCCCGCGCCTGACGCATATGAGCAGCTCGTCGATCGACTGCTTACGCAGGAGCCATACGTCACCCGCTACGCCGAACACATGGCAACGCCCTGGCTCGATCTCGCCCGCTACGCAGACACCGCTGGCATTCACATGGACGCAGGACGCTCCATCTGGCCCTATCGGGACTGGGTCATCGAGGCGATTCGCGCCAACATGCCGCTAGACCAGTTCATCACAGAGCAGCTCGCGGGTGACCTGCTGGAGAACGCCACCGACGCGCAAAGAACCGCGAGCGGCTTCAATCGCTGCCATGTGACGACCGACGAAGGCGGCGCGATTGACGAGGAGTACCTGCTTGCCTACGCAGTCGATCGGACCAACACGTATGGCACGGTGTTCCTCGGGCTCACGGTCAACTGCGCCCAGTGCCACGACCACAAGTTTGATCCCGTCACCATGGATGAGTACTACGGGCTGCTCGCATTCTTCAACAACATCGATGAGCCAGGTCTCTACGACCAGTACCCGGATCCCACTCGAGCGCTCAAGCCCTCCATGCAGTTGTTCAGCGGGCCACAACGCTCGCGAATCGCTGAACTTGAGGCCCATGTCGAATCTACGAAATCGAAGCGGGCAGCGCAGGACGAGGGAGAAGCCGAGGCGCTGGCGGCGTTCCGATCTGATTTGACCGCAGATGGCTCGTGGTCGTGGTCCCGGCCGTCGGTCACGTCTGCCAGTTCCGGCGGCGGCGCCACACTCACCGCGCAAGCGGATGGTCGCGTGCTCGCTTCAGGGGAGAATCCGGCCAACGACGACTGGACCATTCAACTACACACCGATCAGACCAACCTGCGGACGATTCTGCTTGAGATACTCCAGCACGAGACGCTGCCGATGTCCGGCCCGGGCCGCGCGGCCAACGGCAACATGATTCTCAGCGGTATCGCCGCGGAGATCGCTCCGGCGGGTGAGCCGGCCCAGACCCAGCCCCTGAACCTTGTCTGGGCATGGGCCGACGTCGAACAACCCAACGACGACTTCCGCGTCGTCAACGCTCTTCGGCCGGACGACGGTCGAATGTGGGCCATCAACGCCCACAGGGAACGTGAAGACCGATACGCGATGTTCGCGACGGCCGAGCCGTTCGGGTTTGAGGGCGGCACCGAGATCACGCTGCGGCTGTCGTTTCACTCGCCGTACGCGCAGCACGCTCCGGGACACATCGGCGTGAAGGTTGGCCACATGACGGAGGACGCCGCAGCCCGCCTGGCCACGGCTGCAAGCAACTGGTACATCGTCGGTCCGTTTGCGACGGCAGATGGCGCCGAGGCCTATGACACGATCTACGGTCCGGAAGCCGCCGGACCACTCGACTTCGACGCCACGTGGCGGGGGCAGTCCTGGCGGTACGCACCCGGCGTCAAGGAAGCGGAGGTCGTCAGTCTGGCCCGGGGCGTCGGGGCCGAGTACGTCGCTCGTGAGCTCTGGTCCCCCGTCCCCCGCACGATGCACGTGTCGATGGGAAGCGATGATGGGCTGCAGGTCTACGTGAACGGCCGGCTTGTGCATGAAGCACGCGTCGATCGCGCCGCTGCGCCGGATCAGGAGCAGGTCACCTTTGATATTCCCACCGGACGAAGCACGCTCGTGTGCAAATTCATCAACACGGGCGGCGATGGTGGCATGTACCACCGCGGGATCGTGCCCGACGAACAGATGGCCGAAGACGCAGTGGCCATGACCCTTCCAACCGACGCGGTCAGCGAAGCGCTCGACGTCAGACGCACCAATGCCTGGCGGATGGCCTTCTCGCCGCGGTATCGCGCCCTGACCGAGGCCATCGAGCAAGCCGAGGCGGAGGAACAGGCGATCCGCGACGACGCCCCGTCCACCATGGTCATGCAGGAGCGAACCGAACCACGCGAGACGTTTGTCATGATGCGGGGCGCATACGACGCGCCAGACGCCAATCGGCCTGTCACCAGAAATGTCCCCAACGTCCTCGGGCGGCTGGAGGGAGACATGCTCGACCGCCGTGACCTCGCCGCGTGGACGGTGGGCGAGCAGAATCCGATTACATCGCGGGTCTTTGCGAATCGACTGTGGCAGCACTTCTTCGGGCGAGGTCTCGCCGAGACCGTCGAGGACTTTGGTGTGCAGGGCAGCCCGCCAACGCACCCGGACTTGCTCGATTGGCTCGCGGCGCATCTGCGAAGCGATTGGAACTTGCAGGGCACAATTCGACAGATTGTCCTCAGCGCAACCTACCGGCAGCGTTCGGGCGACGACCACGGGCTGTACGCGGCGTTCCCGAGACAGCGATTGACTGCCGAGCAGATCCGCGACCAGGCACTGCTCGTGAGCGGGCTCCTCGTCGAGGAAACCGGCGGGCCGGGCGTCAAGCCGTACCAGCCCGACGGCCTCTGGCAGGAGGTGGCCATGCTGCAGTCGAACACGCGGACGTTCGAGCGGGGCGACGGCGACGACCTGTGGCGGCGAAGCATCTATACATACTGGAAGCGTGCCGCCCCGCCTCCGTCCATGGTGACGTTTGATGCGCCGACGCGAGAGTTCTGCGCGGCGAGGCGGCTTCCGACCAACACGCCGTTGCAGGCGTTGGTGCTGTGGAATGATCCTCAGTTCGTCGAGGCAGCAAGGGGAACGGCTGCTGCCGTGCTCTTGGCCGGGGGGGATGACCCCCTTGTATCGCTCTACCGGCGGTGCACAGGAAGCCCGCCCACCGATTCCATCGCTGGCACGCTGCAGTCTGCGGTGGACCACTGGATCGAGCGGTACCGGGCGTCCCCCGAAGACGCCGCCGCGCTCATCGCCGTCGGCGACTCCGAGCCGCCAGCAAACATCGACCCAGCGGAACTTGCGGCGTGGACCATGCTGGCTTCGGCGGTACTCTCCAGTGACGCGGCGATTGTGAAGGACTGACCATGGCGAAGGGTGGGCAACGTGGACTTTCGGGGGCCGATCCGCTTGAGGAATACCTGCGGAACCTCACGCGGCGGCGGTTCTTCGGGTCAATGGCCTCGACGATGACGGGCGGGCTGGGCGTGACGGCGCTTGGATCACTGCTTGGTGGGTCGGCGTCGGCGGCCGAGCAGGAAGTCATGCGGTCACTTGGGCTGCCGGGCGTTCCCCACTTTGCCCCAAAGGCGAAGCGCATCATCTACATGCACATGGAGGGCGCGCCGAGCCAACTTGATCTCTTTGACTACAAGCCTGCGCTGGGCAAGCGATTCGACGAGGACTTGCCCGACACGGTCCGCATGGGCCAGCGGATCACAACGATGACGAGTGGCCAGGAGCGGTTTCCCGTTGCGCCGTCGATCTTCAAGTTCCAAAGGCACGACAACCAGCAGGACGGCGTGATGATCTCGGAACTGCTGCCAAAGACCGCGGAGCTCGCCGGCGAACTTTGTGTCGTGCACTCCATGCATACCCAAGCCATCAACCACGAGCCTGGGATTACCTTCTTCCAGACCGGGCACGAGCAACCGGGCCGACCGAGCATGGGCGCGTGGATGAGCTATGGGCTGGGTAGCGAGAACGCCGATCTTCCAGCCTTTGTCGTACTCATCACGCAGGGCATCGGAAACATGCAGGCGCTCAGCGCCAGGTTCTGGGGCACCGGGTTTCTGCCCAGCGAACACCAGGGCTGCCAGCTTCGGTCGGGCAAGGACGCAGTTCTGCACTTGCGAAACCCCGACGGCGTCTCGCGGGACGACCGACGACGCATGCTCGACCTGGCGTCGGCGATCAACCAGCAGGAATATGAACAGAGCGGCGATGCCGAGGCAATGGCCCGCATCGCGCAGCACGAAATGGCGTTTCGCATGCAGATGTCAGTGCCGGACCTCACCGATATCAGCGGCGAGTCACCGGCGACGCTGGAGATGTACGGCGACGACGTCAGGACGCCCGGTAGCTTTGCATCGAATTGTCTGCTGGCCCGCCGTCTCGCCGAACGGGACGTGCGATTCATACAGTTGTACATGCGTGGCTGGGATCAGCACAACAACCTTCCCAGCGAGATCAGGGCGCAGTGCAAGGCGGTCGACCAGGGGCAAGCGGCGTTGCTGCGTGATCTCAAGCAGCGAGGCATGCTGGACGACACACTCGTACTGTGGGGCGGCGAGTTCGGACGAACCGTGTACAGCCAGGGCACGCTCACGGCCGACAACTACGGCCGCGACCACCACCCGCGGTGTTTCACTATCTGGATGGCAGGTGGCGGCGTGAAGCCAGGCATCACGTACGGCAAGACCGACGACTATTCGTACAACATCGTCGAAAACCCGGTGAGCGTGCATGACCTGCACGCGACGATGCTGCACCTGCTCGGCATCGACCACACCAGGTTGACCCATCGCCACCAGGGCCGCGACTACCGCCTGACAGACGTAGCCGGCGAAGTCATCACCCCCCTCCTCGCCTGACCCCAACCCCCTGACCGCCGGTCACGTTATCTCCTGCTCCGACAGGGCCTTACACAATCGCCGCGTCGTAACCCCTTGCACCACACGCACAATA
>CAZMPA010000176.1:0-5256 GCA_964567915.1 uncultured Isosphaeraceae bacterium
CGCATCAAGCTGACGGTCGCCTACGACGGCACCGACTTCAAGGGCTGGCAGAAGCAGCACCCGCCGGGTGAGCCTCCGCTGCGAACGGCCCAGGGCGAACTCGAGCAGGCGGTCAGGTACGTGGTACGTGAGGAAGTCTCGGTGCATGGGGCATCCCGCACCGACTCCGGTGTGCACGCAATGGGCCAGGTTGCGTCCTTCGACACCACAAGCCAGATCGATGTGGACAGATTGGCGCCGGCGATTTCATCGAGATTGCCCGATGACCTCAGGGTGGTCGATGCAGAAGTCGTTCCGGACGCATTCAATGTGATCGGGGATGTGGAAGCGAAGGCCTATCGCTACCGGGTCGCGTTCGGACGCCGCGAAGCCCATGAGCGACCGCTGTTTGACCGCAGATACGTCGCGTGGGTGCCGTGGGGGCAGGACATCGACGCCATGAATGCCGCTGCGGCGATCCTGGTCGGTCGGCACGACTTCTCAAGCTTCACAAGGCTCAACCATGGCCGTGAGTCGACGGTGCGGGAGGTGCTGGCGTGCGACGTCGAACCAAGCGGTGGTCGCGAGCTCGCCATGACGGTGTCTGGCGAGGGTTTCCTCTGGAACATGGTTCGAATCATCGCAGGCACACTTGTCGAGGTCGGCGCCGGACGGCGGAGCGTCGAGTCAGTAGCGGAGGCATTGGTGGCTTGCGATCGCGGGGCCGCCGGTGTGACCATGCCACCGGAGGGGCTCGTCCTGCTTTGGATCCGATACGGCCCGCCGGGGTGCGGCCGGCAGCGGCAATTGCAGCAGCAGCGGACGACTTGACGCAGCCTTCGCGTTGCTGCGGTACCGTCGAAGCGTGGAACGAATCGATCAGGCTTGGATCGGCGTGCTCAGGCGGCGGCTCGAAGGTGAGGCTGGCCGGTGGGCAAGGCGAGCGACCGCCCGGTATCCCGCGTCGGCCGAGAAGGCTCGGCTGCGAAGCATGCTCGTAGAGATTCTTGACCACTGTGAGGCTGAGTCGGATTGGTGTGGGCTCGCGGTCGTGGCATGTTGGGGCAGGTCAATGGATGGCGCCGATGCGTGGATTGATGCCGTCGGGCAAGCCGAGGCGTCTGCAATGCTGGCGAGCGCGGAGTCGGTTCCCCCGGGTCGTCGGTTGTCTGCCTGCGGCACGATTGCAGAAGGGATTGCGTTGCACGGACCAGGTGCCCGCGAGCGAGCTGCGACGGAGGCAGTTCGGGAGTTGGCGGCCGCCGGCGCGTCTCGGACCGTGCGGCGGGGCGTCGAAGCGGCGTTTCGGACCATGGCCGAGTCCGAAGCGACTCAGGCTGCGGTCGACGGGTTCGGCTCGGCGGTTCAAGCGGCGGCCGAGGCGATGCATGCCCCCGAGTGGGCCGCGCCCTTGCAGACCCGCGGCGCAGTTCGCATCCTCAATGATCAGCTGGCAGAGACACTGATGCGCCTTGAGCACCAATCCCGCTGGCTGGTCGATTGCGGTGACCCCATGCTGCACCCCGGCATGCGGGCGGCGATGGACGGGCTGCTCAGGGCTGCGGCAAGGCGGCGCCATCTGGCACGTGCGGCTGGCGTATGGGACTCGGCCGACGAAGCGACGCGGCGGTCGCTTCTGGAGGCGTCTCGCCTGATCGAGCGTGGCGAAGACACTGCCGGCCACCACGCGTGGATTGCATCGATCTCTCAGCAACTGGCCCCGGCATCCCAGGTGCCGATTGCACTGGAGCGTATTGGATGGTCGGTGGATCCGGCAGCGCGGCTCACGTGGCAGCCCAGTGAGGGCATCGACCGCGGCGCCCAGGGGCGGCTGTTGACGCTGCTGGAGCGTCGCCACCATCTGGCCGGGATGCGGCACTCCGGAAGGTGGCGGCAGGCATGTGAGGCGGTCGAACACGCGGCTCGGGCGGTCCTGCAGCGGCAGAGATGACTGGGAGCAGCGAAGTACCATGGCCCGCCATGGCACGCATCCTCGTATTTGGCCCGCACCCGGACGATCAGGAACTCGGCATGGGTGGCTCGATCGCGAAGTTCGTCGATCAGGGCCATGAGGTCGTACTGGTCGACATGACCGACGGCGAACCAACGCCCTACGGCGATCCCGAGACGCGGGCTCGGGAGGCGGCCGCTGCCGCGGAGGTGCTGGGAGCCAGCCGCGTCCAGGTCGGTCTTGTCAACAGGTGCGTGCAGCACACGATCGAGGCGAGGCATGCCGTTGCCGGGATCATTCGCAGGCACCGAGCGGACATCCTCTTTGTGCCGTATCCGGAAGATGCCCACCCGGACCATGTCGCAACCACTCGGATTGTCGAGGACGCTCGCTTCGACGCGAAACTGACAAAGATCGATCTTCCGGGTGAGCCGGTGTATCCGAAGTGGCTCTTTCACTACTACTGCACGCATCTGCGCATCGTGCCGTCGCCGTCGTTTCTGCTGGATACCACTGGGTATGAAGCAACGAAGCGGGCGGCCATCGTCGCGTACCACTCGCAGTTTGTGCAGCCGGAGAAGAACCGAAGGGTCGTCGATTGGGTCGAACACGCAGGGGCGTACTTCGGAAGTCGCATCGGAACTGACGCGGCGGAGCCGTTTCATGCGCGTGAACCGCTCGGCCTGACCGGGCTCGAGCAAGTGGCTGGATTGTCAGCGTCCGCTTTGCACGCCCGTTGATCCAAAGCCGCCGGCGCCTCTCTGTGTAGCGTCCAACTCGTCTACGGCCTCGATCGCGCAGTGCGTCACGGGCGAAACGACCATCTGAGCGATCCGCATGCCTGGTTCGACCGAGAATGCTTCGCTTCCCAGATTGATCAGCGGCACCTTGACCTCGCCGCGGTAATCCTCGTCGATGGTTCCAGGGGCGTTTGGAAGCGTGACGCCGTGCCGTGACGCCAGGCCTGATCGTGGCCGCACCTGCCCCTCATGGCCGGGTGGCAGAGCGATGGCGATTCCGATTGGAATCATCACGATCTGCCCGGGTGCGATGGTGATGGGCCCATCGATGGCTGCGTGCAAGTCAAGACCGGCCGCGCCATCAGACTGGTACGCCGGAACATGGGCCAGGGGCGACAGTTGTTGAACGAGCAGGGTGGGTGGCATGGGGTGCCACGGTAGCGATACGCAGCCGGCGGGGCTTGAATCAACCCGCAGCGGAGCGAAGTCTCGACAGGCCGCCGCACGTCGTGACGAAGGGGGGCTCGCAGTCGGGGTGCAGGACGCGGTCCACGGAATGAATCACCGAGTCGGCCGCTCGCATGGCGGTGGCCAGACGGGGCTTGGCTCGTGCCTGTTGATCGGCCTGAGTCGCTGCGCGATCGCTGTCGACATGTGGTCGTGATTGAGAAATAGCTGAGAACTCCCTTTGGTCCTGAACGCGAACGGCCGTGAAGCGGCGTTCTGCACTCGTATTCGACCAGAATACAGCCAATCCGCCAGTTTCGCGCTGTAGGGCAACGGAAAACACATGGTTCAACTATGTGAATTGATTCACATGCACGTTTGGGTTGTGTCAAGCAACCAGGCCTGCCGGTGATCCGGCCGGCCTGGTGCGAACGGTCGATCGTCGTGCGTCCTGGAACGTCGTCGCCGCGGTCCTTCATGGCTGCCTGAAAGCATCGTGGCTCATCGGCGGGCCTCTCATCACCCACTATGGGAGTGGCCACCAATTGTGAGACGCGAATCTCCTGGAATGTGCATTCCGTTGAAGGTGGCCCACCCGTGCCGCTCGGATCCGGGTTCCTGAATACCACCGGCCCCCCCGCGTAGGCGGGGCCGGGGGTGGGGCGAGAGGAGAGCGGCAAAAAGGAGAGAGGGCTGGGAGGAGAATGTCAGTCTTGGGTGATCCCTTTCGGGAGCCTTTGAAGTTTGCCTCGATCAGGCTCGCTTCACCCCCATCTACGGCGCTCACCGGCCTGTGTTTGCCGGTGGGCCGCATTTTGGGCAGATTTTCTCACAAGGCCCGTATGGGGCCTCGCAGGGGCGGTTTTTGGCGATCACCGGCTATCCGCAGCCGCCAAATGCGGCCAGCAGGATCAGCAGGTCGTTGACATCGCCGAGCCCATCTCCATTGAGATCCGCCTCAGATGTGCCGTAGACGGACAGAAAGGCGAGCACGTCGGTGATGTCCACCACGCCGGAGCCGTCGAAGTCGCCCACGCAGACCTCATCGGCGGGCCCGATGGTGCCGCCCAGGATGGTCCAGTCATCTCCAGTCACCGTCTCCACGGCCGGCTGCCCAGCCGCGGCGCGGATGGTCCACTGGTCGCCCGTCATCATGTGCGAGGCGTGCGTGGTTCCCCGTTCGATCCCGAATCCAAGACCGACGCCCCAAGCCAACCCGGCGATGGCCGCGATGGTGGCGAGCATGAAGATGGTCCCTGTTCGGGTCATGGCTTTGCTCCCTCTCTCACTGCGGTTGGATGAGCATCAGCACCAGCCCGGTGCCAGTCTCCAACGATGACATGGCCTTTCCGATGACGGCCCCGCGTGTCTGCACCAAGCCGGCGGCCGACATGGCATGGCCGGGTGTGGCGGAAGTTGTCAGCATGTCACCGGGCCGGATGGGTCTCGCAGTGGCGTCACACTTGACCCAGACCCGCCCGGTGAGCGCCACGCGGTGGTCCCCGTCCACGATCGTGCCCTTCTGCCCGAGCGAAAGACCGGGGCGAATGCCGCCCGCGCCGCTGATGACACCGACGACCGACGCATCCACGGGTCGCGAACTGATGATCAGGCCACCCACAACCTTGGGATCGATGCAGACCACGGTGCCGGGTTCGGCGTTGCCACCTCGCACGTTGAACCGCTCGCACAGATCGGCCCCGCCCTTGACCTCCACTTCGTCACAGATCACCCGGCCCATGCCGTTGTAGGACGTGTCGAGTTCGATGGCAGTCTCTCCAGCCCCATTGCGGAGTTTGAGTGAACCGTGTCTCGCGCCGTCGTTGTACTCCGTGCCCAAGTCCACGAGGTTGGTGCCGGCGGTATCCATGACGCGAAGTCCCCAGCCGTCGTTGGAGCTGGACCACTGCCCGACGAAGATCTCTTCGTTGTTGGACGTATCTCTGAACGTCAGTCCCGGAAAGGCGCCATCAACATCAAGCTCGATCTGCTCTGCACCGCCGTATCCGAAGGTGAACTGAAGGAGATCATCCTGAGCGGTCATGTACAACTGTCCGTCCCCGTCCGGCGTCGTCCACGATGAAATGGGTCCGCCGTCATATCCCCAATGCGTGATCTGGGCGCTTGTGTCGTTGCCTG
>CAZMPA010000177.1:0-5223 GCA_964567915.1 uncultured Isosphaeraceae bacterium
GACCGCAGGCTGCTGCGAAACTACGACCCTGCCAGAGCCGGAATCTCCACCTGGATCACCCTGATCGCCCGCAGCGTGGCGATCGACGCCCTGCGACGCCGCAGCCTCGATACGCGTCCAATCGACGAGGCCGCCGGAGCGGTCGCGAGCCCGTCACGCGCGGCGCCCGTCGGGCCAATCATCCCCACGCAACTGCTTACCGCACGCCAGCAACTGGTCCTGTCGATGCTGTTTGAGGACGGCATGGACGTTGGCGAGGTCGCGGAGGCACTTGGCGTCAACCCCCAGACCATCCGAAGCACCAAACACAAGGCCATGGAACGCCTGAGAGCCCACTTTCGGGGCGGCGAGGGCGGGGATGACCCCCAGGATTCCGGCGTACAACCTGAGGACCGCACATGACACACGAAGCGCACCAATTCGACCCGATCGAGGATGCCCTGCGGGCGGGACGGCTGCTGGCCCCACCGTCGGCCGAGCCAAGCCTGATGGATCTGGCCGCCTGGATCGAGGCCCCGGACGAATCCGCGGAGCGGGTCGAGGCGGCGCTTGCGGCCGACCCCGACCTGCGGGCCGCGGCCATGGCCATGCGGCTGCACGGCGTCACTGATGCCTCGGACGTAGATGCCGCGTTGCAGCAACACATCCACTCGCTCATGCCCGCGGGACCGCACGTTCTGGCTCGCATCGGCGGGTGGGTCACTGCCGCCGCAGCGGCGGTGTTGCTCGCCATCGGCGGCTGGCAACTCGGAAGTGGAACCGCAGATACCAGATCATTTGACATGGACACGGTGGCGGCGGCGACCTTCGGGTTGCAGGACTCCTCGGACCAATACAGCACCCTGCTGCTCTTCTCCGAGGGAGCCAGCCGATGAAACGCACCACCGTGCTCTGGGCGTTGCTGGGGCTGTCGCTCGTCTTCAACGTTTTCTTCGTCATCGGCGCTCTGGACCGTGACCACCGCCCTCGCCCTGCCGCCGACATCGCCCGCGTCGTCGCCGACATGGACCTCGACCCGCAGCAGCAGCAGCGACTCGAGGAGTTGCGAACCGGGTTTCGCGCCGAGGACACGCTGATCCGTCAGCAGGTCCACGAAGTCAAACAGGCAATCGCCGCCGAGTTGGATGCCGATGAAGTCGACGCGGACGCCATGCGAGACCTGATGCAGCAGGAGGCGGACCTGATCGCCGCCCGCCGCGCCACCGCCGGCAGCAGATTCGGCCAGTTCATCGATCTGCTGACACCCGAACAGCGGCAGGAGCTCGGCCGTCGCATGCATACCGGAACCGGCCTGAGCCCGCCCCCGCCCGCCCCACCTCACCTGGTCGCCGAGTTTGATCGCGATGGCGACGGAAGACTCGACGAATCGGAGCGGGAAGAAGCCCGCCAATCGGTGGCGCACCGCAACGAACGCCAAGGTCATTGGCGAGCGGAACTGCGGGACAAGTTCGATACCAATGAGAACGGTCGACTGGAGCCCGCCGAACGGGAAGCCATGCGAAGCTGGGTCCTTGAGCAGGGTTTCGAGCCACCGCCCCGTGGCCCCGAGGGCGGGCCACCTCTGGGTGAACATCCGCCCATGGGCGGGCCACGGCGCGGAGGGCCACGCGGCCTTGACGGACACCCGCCGCGACGCCGCCCCGGAGGGCCGCCACGCGGGCCGGGAGATCAACCTCCCCATGGCGACCGCCCTGCTCCGCCGCCCACCGCACCTCCGCCCGAGTGACCTTGAATCTCGCAACCGCCCAGCCCCAACTACACTCGCGACAAGCAGGAGTGTGTGGACATGATTGGTTGGGTGTTTTTGACGCTGGCGATTGCGTTTGAAGTCGCCGCCGCAACGTGCATGAAACTCTCGGACGGCCTGACTCGCGTCTGGCCGGCCGTGCTCATGGTCGTGTTCTACATCCTCTGCTTTCTCGCCATGATCCGGTCACTTGAGCACCTGCAGATCGGCGTGGTCTACGCCATCTGGGCCGGCGTCGGCACCGCGGCCGTCGCGGTCATCGGCGTCATGCTGTTTGAAGACACCATGCCCTGGGTCAAGATTCTGGGCATCATGCTCATCATTGCCGGCGTCGCCCTGGTGAACATGGGCGGCACCCACACGCCGGAAGACCTTGAACGCATACAGCATGAGCACGAATCCGGCTGACGCCCGAACGCGTTCCAACCCTCCGCCGTCAGCGGTCGCTGGCGCGCCGATAAAGCGCCATCGCGTGAGGCATGATCTTCCGAAAGTCATTGATGCGGCTCGCCGCCACGGGGTGTGTTGACAGGAACTCAAGCCGCTCACCGCCCTCGCGGCCCATGCGCGTCCAAAGTGGAATCGCCGCTCTGGGGTCGAACCCCGCATTGGCCGCGATGTACAGGCCAAGTTCGTCCGCCTCCGATTCATGCAGCCGGCTGTAAGGCAACATCACACCCAGCGAGGCGCCGGCACCAAGCGCCGCCATGATCAACCGGCGGGTCTCTTCGTCCTGATCGGATAAGGCGGCGCCGCCGATCGCCAGACCCCCCGACACCAGCATCGCATGGCTCATGCGTTCGGCCGCATGTTCGGCAAGCACGTGCCCGACCTCATGACCGAGCACGATGGCGAGTGCGTCATCACTCTCTGCGAGTTCGACCATGCCCGAGTGCACGCCGATGCGGCCGCCCGGAAGCGCAAAGGCGTTGGGCGTCTCATCCTCCAGAACCACAATCTCCCAGCGGCTCGGCAGTCCGGCTTCGGGGTACATCGCCCGAGCGGACTGAACCACCCGTCGACCGATGGCGCGCACCCGGCGGGGCATGGATCCTTGATCAATCGAGCCGTCTCTGGTCAACTCTGCGAACGTCTCCTGCCCCATGCGATCCATGCGCGCAGACGACACAAAGTTGAGCCGCTCTCTGCTCGTGCCCGGAACGGACGTGCAGCCCAGCACCACCGTCGCTGCAACCACGCCGATACCCGTCCACCACCCGTTATCCGCCCGTACCCCGTAGCGCCTTCTGACCATGCGGTCAGCCTAGCACGCTCTCCAGGGCATCGCACGCCAGTGACACGGGATGCACGCCGCTCAGCCCCAGGGTGTCCGCCAATTGATGCCTGCAGGACGTGCCGCATGCAGCGACAGCGCCCGAGTGCCCCTTCAAGCCTGCCAGAGACTGCTCGGCGATGGTTCTGGACAACTGCTCATGGGCCAAGTCGTACCCCCAACTGCCCGCCATACCACAGCAGCCGGTGTCAACCAGGTGTGCCCGCGGCCACCCGCACGCCTGCAGGAACGCAACCGTCAGTTCCGAACGATGCTTCTGATGACAGTGTTCGTGAATCGGCAACGCCGCGGTTCGCTGCGCAAACGTCGGCTGGTTGGGGTGCTCGCCCATTCGCCCGGCCAGGAAGCCAACAACGGTATCGGACATGCCAGCGATTCGATCCATATGCGCCGCCGTGACAGGCGTGCGTAGTTCACGCCACTCCTGTTGCAGTGCCGTGGCGCAGCTTGGCTCCACGGCCACGACTGCGACCGCCTCGGTTTGGTCGCAGGCCTCCAGCAGACGGCTCGCGGAGTCTGTGATGACTGCCACCGCTCGATCGAGCCGACCGGCGCTGATCTGTGTGCGACCGCAACAACCCACACTCGGCATGACTACTCGATATCCGAAGGCCTCGAGAAGCCGGATGGCATCCCGCCCGACGCCCGGCTCGGCCCACGTGGTGAAACAATCCGGGTACAGCAGCACGACCGGGCGATCTCCACCGGGCAAGGGCCTCCGGCCATGCCAACGTCGCAGGGAGCGGCCGAAACCTGGAAGCGCCCGGGACGGCGCGATGCCAAGCAGCCGCTTGATCCCCCACGCAAGTGGCCCGCGGCGTACCAGCATGGTCGACAGCGGATGCAGCGCGGCCCCGACCCGATTCATGCCGCGTACATCGCTCTTGATGCGAGTGCGGAAGGGCGGGCCTCCATTCGCAGCGTATGACTGGGCCAGATACTCGGCCTTCAGCTTCGCCACATCCACTTCGGCAGGGCACTCTGCGCGGCACGCCTTGCAGCCGAGGCACAGGTCGAGCGTCGCAAGCGTTTCTGGATCACCCCACGTCGGGTTGCCTTTGACCAGAGACTCTGCGGCGGCTCTCAACGCGTTGGCTCGACCTCGCGTCGCATGCCGCTCGTCAAGCGTGGCCCGATACGACGGGCACATCGCTCCACCGACGGTTCGCCTGCAGTAGGCGTTGCCGTTGCACGCTGCGGCAGCCCCGGCCAGTGACGGCTCCCACTGGAACCACGTGTCGACCTCGACATTGGGGCGGGGCCGAAGGTTGCTTGTCATGCCCGGATCAGTGGTGATGATGCCAGGATTGAACCGTCCATCCGGGTCAAAGATCGCCTTGATCCGCCGAAACGCATCGACCAGCCTGGGACCGTAGTACTGGTGCATCATGGCGGCCCGGACACGACCGTCGCCGTGTTCGCCGCTGACCGTTCCTCCGTGTTTCTGCACCAACTCGGTTGCCTCGCGGCCGAGTTGCTCGAGCAGCAGTCTGCCAGACGTCGCGCGGAGGTCAATCCGCGGGCGAATATGTAGGAGCCCGACGCTCGCATGCGCGTAATAGGTCGCCGTCAGTCCGTGCGAGGCGAGCATGGCATCAAACTCACCTTGGAAGGCCGCAAGACACTCCGGCGGCACGGCGCAGTCTTCGAGCCCGCCCACGGGCTGACCACCTTCGTCGCCAGAGAGGATCAAGCCCAAACCGACCTTGCGGAGCTTCCAGAGCGATGACCGAGTGTCGGCGTCATCGCATCTGCGGATGGCCACGCCGGGGAGCGTACGCGCCATCGCCTCTCGCTTGGCCAGCGCGCCAGCCTCGTCCTCGTCGAACCAGTCCACATACAGCACGGCGTGCGGCGGGTTGCCACCGACCGACGGGAGCAGCGACACCAGTTTGCCATAGGTGTCATGCTCCGCCGCCGCGCCAAGCACGGTGTGATCGAGCAATTCGACCGAAGCGGGATCTGAATCGAGAATGATGGTCAACTTCTGGAGGGCATCGTCCACGCTCTGAAAAGACAAGACGGCCATGGCGGAACCGCCGGGCACCGGCTCCAGATTCAGTTGGGCGCCCACGATGAACCCCAGCGTCCCTTCCGAACCGGCCATCAGTGCCGAGAGGTCGAGGCGATGCGGGTCACCGTGCTCGCGAAGATCGGCGAGGACGCGGTCCAGTGCATATCC
>CAZMPA010000178.1:0-5178 GCA_964567915.1 uncultured Isosphaeraceae bacterium
GCGTGTCGTGGCTGATCGTACTGGCGCTGTTCATGGGGGTGGCGTACGGCGCCGACCGGCTGGCCCGCAGCGATGCGGGCATCGGCGTGCAATACCTCGGGCTTGGCTTGTATGTCGTGGCGGAGGCACTCATCTTTGCGCCGCTGCTCTTCATGGCCACGCGTGCGCCGGGCGGCGACGGCATCCTGAACACTGCCGCCCTCGTGACCATCGGCGTCAGCGGAGCACTGACGGCCTACGTGCTGATATCTGGCATCAACTTTTCGTGGCTCCGCGGCGTCGTTGCGGTTGGCGGAATCGCCGCGATGCTCACCATCGTCGGCGCGATCATCTTCGGCTTCCATCTGGGCGTCTTTTTCGCCGGGCTCATGATCCTGCTCGCCGCCAGCATGCTGCTCTACCAGACGTCGGCAGCCATGCACGACTGGCGGACCGATCAGTACGTCGCTGCGTCACTTGGTCTCTTTGCCTCAGTCATGCTGATGTTCTACTACGTCGTCGTGTTTCTGATGGGGCGGGATTGACGATGCATCGGCGTTCGCGGTCCGCAGCAAGTGAGTTGCTTGGACGACCATGCTGATGTGCTGATGTAACAGTCCACGTGGGCCTGCCGCCAGGGACTCAATCGCCAGATGCCGTGAACACGCTGCACGCCTCGACTTCGATGCGGACCGTGTGCGTGTCGCGGTATTTCTTGCCGTGCTCGTCGACCTCGACGGAGGCGATCGCTTTGATGCGTGCATACGGCACGAAGGCACGCATCTTCAGGCGCGGAAGGTTCACCTCGAAGTGATCCTCGCAGCAGAGCAGGAGTTCCGCTTCGTCGAAGTGATCTGCCTGCCGCAGGTTGATCGAGACAGGGCAGTGCAGGAAGTTTGCAAGCAGGTCGCGAAGGGTCTTGAAGCGGGGATGGTGCTCGAGGGGCTCCTTCACCTTGGAGGCTTCCGCAGCGTCGCCCTCAGCCTCCGGGTCCGGAAACTCCAGGCCCTTGATCGACGCAGCCTGATGCCAGTCTCCCTGACCTGCCTGCTGAATGAGCGCAGCGGGCGGCACCTGGCCGAGCATGGCAGCTTGTTTGAGTTGCTCCGCGGTCATCCACGGCGATGTGGATCCCTCATGGCGGACGCGATACTTGGCGCTCCCTTCGGTCGTCTGCGTCATGGCAAACCCCTTTCGCCCACAGGTGGCGGTTGACTGTTGTCCCTATGTTGTCGCGCGCAGGGGCCGCTGTGTCAAGGGCAAACGGCCCTGCATCGCCGCGAGAAGGGCGTAGAGGCGATCAGGGGAGCAGGAGGGACGGCGGCCCGTGGGGTGGGCGGAGAGATGTGGCCTACTGGCGAACCAGGATGTTTGCGAATTCGATGCCGCTTCCGTGGCTCTGCAACGCGATCGGGCCGCGCCAGGCCACGCCCGGCAGGTGCGCATGATCGACGACCGTCACGCCATTCAACACAACCGTGAGATGTTCGCCCCGCATCCGGATGAAGTACCGGTTCCACTTGCCGACGGGCTTGTCGGCGTTGGCCGAGGGGGTCACGGCGGCGCGAACCTCTGGCGACATCGAAGCATCCGTGCGGTAGCCCCAGACCTCGCCGCTTCCGACGGGCCAGCACCAGATGTTGACCTGACTCTTGCTGGATCCGCGGAGGTAGATGCCGCTGTCGCGTTCTTCGATCGTCTCGGTTTTGGGAGAACCATCCTCGTTCAGCGCCGGGCTACCGTCCGGCCCGATCACCGGCCGCTCCATGGGACCCTGGCTCTCGCCGGTCCAACGCCAATCGACGATGAGATCGAAGTCGCTCAGCGAAACCTCCGACCAGAGATCGCCGCCCTTGCCATTGTGCGAAATCGCCGTGCCGGAGATCGTCCAGTTGTCCTCATGTCCCTCTGGCTTCTTCCAGCCGGTGAAGTCCAGGCCGTTGAAGAGCGGGCGAAAGCCAGTGGCGTTGTTGGCGGTGTCGGCCCAGGGCGAGGGCTCCTCGGGCAACTCCTTGATCTGGAGATTGCGAAAGTCGACCGGTGATCCCTCGGCCTCAAGGCAGATGTAGCCCCTTCGTGGGTTGCAGTCGTAGCCGCCGCTGACCACCTTGCCGTTGACTGCCAGGGAGATTCGCCCGTCGATGCACTCGACCCGGTAGTGGTTCCACTCGCCAGCACCTTTGGTGCGGGCTTCGCTTGGAAGGCACCGCGCCCAGCCGTTCGGATGTGGGCGGTCCGGGGTCATGGTGGCACCCCAGATGGAGAAGATGTCGCCCTCGCTGGTGTAGTTGTCGGTCTCGACACCAAGCATGACTTGCACTTCAATCGACTTGCTGAATGGAACGCCCGGTGCCGGAAGCGCATCCGACCAGACGAAGACGCCGGCATTGCCCTGGGCCTCGTGGTGCTTCCATTCGAGTTCCAGGATGAAGTCCTCGTACATGCGGTCGGTGCGAAGCAGGCAGGTCGGCTTGCCAGTACACCGAATCATGCCGTCCTCGGCTCTCCACGTCGAGGCGGCGCCGTTGACGTTGGTCCAGCCATCCAGCGTTGAGCCGTCGAAGATGGGGCTGAACCCATCCGCGGCCAGAATTGCCAATGCGAGCATCGTCTGCATGGCGGGCAGCGTATCGCGGTGCAGGCTAGGCTGCCGCACATGCGTGAGCAGCGACTGGCCATTCTTGTCGGAGGCGGCCCGGCTCCCGGGATCAACAGCGTCATTGCCGCGGCGACGATTCGCGCTCGGCTGCGGGGCGTAGATGTTCTGGGCATCGAGAACGGGTTCGAGCGGCTCATGGGGGGTGATGCCGCCGCTGCAGTCCCGCTGACGATGGACCGGGTCAGCCGCATTCACTTTCGCGGCGGCTCGGTGCTTGGCACAAGCCGAGCGAATCCCACGCGTGATCCCGCCGCGATGCGCCGCGTGGTTGAGACGCTGGAGTCGCTCGGCGTGTCCATGCTGCTGACAATAGGCGGCGATGACACGGCGTTCTCTGCGCGAGGTGTTGCAGCGGCCGCCCCGGGCATTCGCGTGGCGCATGTGCCTAAGACGATTGACAACGATCTCGACCTGCCGGCAAACATCAATACGTTCGGCTATGAAACGGCGCGAAGTGTTGGTGTGGGCATCGTGCAGAATCTGATGGTCGATGCCAAGACGACGGGCCGCTGGTACTTCGTTGTTGCGATGGGACGGAAGGCAGGGCATCTCACGCTTGGCATCGGAAAGGCGGCGGGGGCGACGATCACCGTCATTCCGGAGGAGTTCAACGGGGACCAGGTCACGCTCGAGGAAGTGGCGGATGTGTTGGCGGGCGCCATCATCAAGCGGCGGTGTCTTGGCCGCCGGGACGGTGTTGCTGTGATCGCCGAGGGGGTGTGCCTGTCCATTGATCCGGCCGAACTGGAAACCCTCGGACACGTCGAGCGAGATGAACATGGGCACATTCGCCTGGCCGAACTTGATCTTGGGCGTGTGTTGGCCAAGGAGGTCTCGCGGCGTGTGGCGGACCTTGGACATGAGACGACCATCGTCGGCAAGAACCTCGGATATGAACTGCGGTCCGCGGACCCGATTCCGATTGATCTGGAGTACACACGCGATCTTGGGTACTGCGGCGCCCGGTATCTCATTCAGGGCGGAACCGGGGCGATGGTGAGTTTGCAGGAAGGCCGCTTTGTGCCCATCCCGTTTGAAGAGTTGATTGACCAGACGACCGGTCGCATGCGCGTCCGGCTCGTAGATATTCATTCCGCTCGGTATGCGATTGCCCGTCGCTACATGATTCGGATTCGGCGGGACGATTTTGAGGACGCCAGCGTGGTCTCGGATATGGCTGATGCTTGCGGGTGTGACGCAGCGGCACTTCGCGATCGCTTTGAGCCGCTCACCCGCCGCGAGCCGCCCCCGCTTCAACTCACCTGACGCAGTACCATGGCCGCGTGATCGCCACCGGTATCTTCATCCTGCTGCTCTGCACACTGCTGGCGATGCGAGCTCGGCGTCGTTGGCCAGCGGTGCTGCTGTTTGTGATTGCTTTGACAGCAATTTCCCTGCTGCTCGCCCATCACGCCACCGATCATCTGGATCTCTCATTCTGACATGCGGCGCCTTCTCTACATGGTCGCGCAGTTCGAGATTCTCGCTATCTGCGGGGTGCTGCTCGGCGCATTCTGGATGCAGTTCGGCGAGTGGGAGTTTCCCCGTCCGTTGTGCATCGTTCAGCGGATGGCGATGATGCTGTGCGCACTTGGCCCGGCCTTGATCGTGATGGAAGGGCTCCGTGACCGTGACATCGGCCTTTCCACTGTGCTGGCGGGCTATGGCATGAGTGTGCTTGGCGCGGTCGTCGGGCTGGCTGCGTCGTCGCGGCAGATTCTGCTGCACATCATGCCTGGGAACCCGGGGTACGGCGGCACGGTGATGGGGATGCACCTGTACACATGGGCGCTCATTGTCTTTCTGGTGGTACTCGGGTTCAGCGGCACGCGGTTGCTGCTGTTTCACTCGGTGTCGCCGCAGCGTGGTGAAGGAAGGGGCGTACCCCGAGCGATCTTGTGGCTGTTCGGCCTCATCATTGCTGCCAATGCATTGGCGGTCTTCTTTGAGGCTGGGCTGCATTGGTATCTGCCGGACAATCCGACCAGCTATCGCCTGATCGAAGGGCCATGAGCCAGGCCGATGGGCGCGACGAACCGGCCGCCAGATTGCCGGTGTTGTCGTCGGGCGTCGCGCATCCTTGCGGAGATGAGGTCGACCCGGAAGCGTGCGCTGCGTGTGTGGTGAAGTGGATCGAGCGCCGCGCGGCCGAGGACGGTGAGCGGCCGGGAGATGATGCGACGCATGTTGTGCTCGCCGTGCCGGTCGTGGGACTCTCGACGGACCGCGATCGACGCACGTTGCGGCGGCGGCTGCGATCGCTTGATACGCCGGCGGTTCTGCCTCGGGGAGACGACCGTGTGTTCATGCGGTTTCCGCGTGGGACCTGCCCGCTGCATGAAGTGTCCGAGCGGCTCGAGGGCCTTCCCGTGCGACTCGATCTGGCGGCGACTGAGGTTCGATACGGCGAGGCCGCGGGCGAGTTGCCGGCGGCGGTGCCGCTGTCAGGCCTGATTCTTGACGGGCTCTCGATGGCGTTTCGGACGGTCTTCGGTGATCGTGAACTGTTGCTCGTTGTGATTGCGGGTGCGCTGCTGCTT
>CAZMPA010000179.1:0-5176 GCA_964567915.1 uncultured Isosphaeraceae bacterium
CGTATCAGTACGACCTCGACCTGCAGTCCATCACTGAGCTGTGGCGTCGGGGCAGTGTGATCGGATCGTGGCTGCTTGACCTCACGGCCGCGGCGCTCCACGAAGATCCCCAGCTGGACGCCTTCGCGGGCCGCGTGTCGGACTCGGGCGAAGGGCGGTGGACACTTGAAGCAGCCATCGAAACGGGATCACCCGCCCCGGTCCTTGCAGCGGCGCTCTTTCAGCGGTTTGCATCGCGTGGCGAAGACGAGTTCGGTCGGCGTGTCCTGTCGGCCATGCGGTCGCAGTTCGGCGGTCACGCGGAGAGAACTGAATGAGCCGGCCCCAAGCTGATGCCCTCGTGATCTTCGGCATCACGGGCGATCTGGCGCATCGAAAGATTTTTCCGTCCCTCTATGCCATGGAGCGCCGCGGCGCGTTGAACGTGCCGATCGTGGGCATCGCTCGGCGGGAGATGTCGCTCGACGACCTGTGCGCACGCGCGCGTGACGGTATCGAGCGGTTCACCAGCGGAGACGTGGACGAGGCGGTGTTTGCGAGACTCGCCGACAGGCTTGCGTACGTCGTCGGCGACTACGCGGAGCTGGACAGTTTTCATAAACTCCGTGCGGCGCTTGGCGGCGCCAAACACCCACTGCATTACCTCGCCGTACCACCGAGTGTGTTTGCGATGGTGACGAAGAATCTCGCGGCGGGCGGTTGCGCTGACGGTGCTTCGGTTGTTGTGGAAAAGCCGTTTGGCCGCGACCTGAAGTCGGCGCAGACGCTCAACGCGGCCCTGCACGCCGTCTTCCCGGAAGATCACATCTATCGAATCGATCACTATCTGGGAAAGGAACCGCTGCTCAATCTGACCTACTTCAGGTTTGGCAACCGGTTTCTCGAGCCAATCTGGAACCGCGAGCACGTCCGCTGTGTGCAGATCACGATGGCGGAGGACTTCGGTGTGGAAGGCCGCGGCGCCTTTTATGACGAGGCTGGGGCCATTCGCGATGTCGTCCAGAACCACATGCTGCAAATGGTCGCGCTGCTGGCGATGGATCCGCCCGCGGCACCCGATGACGAGGCCTTGCGGGACGCAAAGGTCCGTGTCCTTCGCTCGATCAGGCCGCTCGACGCGCCCGATGTGGTCCGCGGCCGGTATCGCGGATTTCTTGAGGAGCCGGGCGTCCACGCGGACTCACTGACGGAGACGTGGGCGGCGGCGAGGTTTCACATCGACTCGTGGCGGTGGGCGGGCGTTCCGTTTCTTGTTCGGGTCGGCAAACACATGCCGGTCACCGCGACCGAAGTGCTCGTGGACCTCCGAACACCTCCGCAGGCATTGTTCGAGGATGCCTGCGAAGGCGAACGCAACTACTTTCGCTTTCAATTCAAACCGTTCACAACGATCTCCATCGGCGCTCGCGCCAAGAAGCCGGGCGAGGCGATGGTGGGCGAGCAGATCGAGATGATCGCCCTGCATCAGGAGCCCGAGGAGATGAGCGCCTATGAGCGGCTCATCGAGGACGCCATGCATGGCCAATCGGGCCTGTTTGCGCGAGTGGACGAAGTGGAGACGGCCTGGCGCATCGTTGATCCGGTGCTCTCCCCGCCGACCCCGTTGTTCGAGTATCAGCCCGGGACCTGGGGCCCGCCCGAGGCAAGCCAACTTGTCGCGGGCTTTGGTGCGTGGCACGATCCGCTGACGCCAGTCAAGCCGCTTCCGTCGGAGGCGTCGTGAGCGAGACGGCATGGCAGGCGGATGGCGGGCTGATGGTGCAGTTGTACCCCGACCCGGATGCCCTCGCCGCCGCTGCTGCGGGTTGGCTTGCTGAGCGGCTGTGTGCGGCGGCCGACGAAGACGGCGCAGTCGTACTTGCAGTCAGCGGTGGCACATCGCCCTGGCCGATGTATCGGCGGCTCGCCGCCGAGCCAGACGTGCCCTGGGAGACGGTGCACGTTGTTCAGGTGGATGAGCGGATCGCACCCGATGGTGATCCCGACCGCAATTGGTCGCAGGTGCATGACGTGTTTGGTGGAGTCGTGCCCGAGCGGAACCTGCACGCAATGCCCGTCACCGACCCGAACTTCGATGCGGCTGCTGAGGCCTACGCCGAGCTGCTGCAGCGCTTGACCGGCGGACGGGGCCTGACGATCGCGCACCTCGGGCTCGGCGGTGACGGCCACACGGCTTCACTCTTTCCGGGTGACCCGGCATCAACGCTGACGGACCGCGATGTCGCCGTGACAGCGGCCGAGCATGCAGGTCGAAGACGCATGACCCTGACGCTCCCGGCGATCAATGCGGCAGGGCACATTCTGTGGCAAGTGCAGGGAGCCGGCAAACTGGGCATGGTCGAGCGGCTCGTGGCGGGAGATCGAACCATCCCTGCAGGCACCATACGAAGGGACCGTGCCGTTCTGATGACCGATTGCCCGGTGGCGGCTGAGTGACCACCGAATGACCCTTCGCCTCAAACTCTGCGTGCTCGTCATTCTTCCGATGAGTGTCGTGTTCACCCTGCTGGCCGTCATGCAGTACGCGGCGATGCGGGACGCCGCGATTGGTGCCGCGAAGGAGCATGCACTCCTGTTGACGCAGGCGACCGCTCGGGAGATTGAAGCGGAACTTGCCAAGGCGGTGCATGTTGCTCACGCTGGGGCAGCGGCGCTGTCGGAGGCGCACGAGATGGAGGGCGATCGCGTCTGGCCACTGCTCGAAGCGCTGGTCGAGCGCGTACCGCTTGTCGAGGGCGCGTCTGTGGCCTGGGCGCCCGGGCATGGAGCGAGCGCCGGCCCGGTGGCGCCGTACGTGTGGCGAAGCGACGGCATCATGCACCGCCGCGATCTCGATGTGGCCTATGCCGAGCAGGGCGGTAAGCCCTATGTGGATCGCGACTGGTACGCGGTGGCTGCCGACGGAACCGCAGGGTGGACAGCGCCCTACGAAGGCCCCGTCTTCGACGGACTCCTTGTGTCGTATTCGGTGCCGGTCATTCGCGGTGGATCTGTCATTGCGGTGGTGTCGCTGGACGTGCCCCTTGAGCCACTCCAGGATCGGCTGACGGTGGGGGAGTTCGAGCGAGCGAGCGGATTTCTGGTCGGACCGGACGACCGATTCATTTCCAATCCCGACCCAGCGCGGATCATGGAAGAGGTGACGGCCGCAGGAGGGCCCTCATTGCTCGCGGACGCGGAGCCGGGCACGCTCGAACGCATCTCTGACTGGCCCGACGGCTTGCCCCACATCGTTGCATTCGAGCCGATTCCGACCGCCGATTGGGTATTCGCCGCGGCGCTCACCGAGGAGGAGATTCTGGGGCCGGTACACCGCCAACTATGGTGGAACGTCTCGGTCCTTGTGCTCGGTGGCGCCCTGATGGCGACGATTGTCCTGCTCACCGGCCTGCACTTGACCGGCGACGTCCGACGGCTCGCTCTGGGCGTCAAGCGTGTGACCGAGGGAGACCTCGCTGCGACCGTTGAGCACATTCATCGCCGCGACGAGCTGGGCGGTCTGGCGAGAGACTTCAATGTCATGACGCGGCAGCTTGAGGAGCATGTCCGGCACGCTGCCGCCGAGCAGGCCGCGCGGGCAGCGGTTGAGCAGGAACTCGATCTTGCCCGCGAGATCCAGGCCGAGATGCTCCCGCACGAGTGTCCGATGCTGCCCGATCATCCGGAGGTTGATCTCCATGCGGTCAATGAGCCAGCCAGGCATGTGGCCGGAGACTTTTATGACTACTGGGTTCGGGATGGCGTGTTGACGGTTGTGCTTGCAGACGTGGCGGGCTCTGGTATGCCCGCTGCGCTGGTCATGGTCCGAGCAATGACACTGCTGCGGCAATTCGATGAGCCGGGGAGATCCCTCGTCGACGTGGTCGCGAGGACCAACGCCGAATTGTGTCACGAGAATGACCGTCAGGTGTTCGTGACGGGGGTCGTTGTGCGGTACACCTTGTGTGACGGTACGTTTGAACTCGTGTCGGCCGGCCATCTGCCCGTGCTGCTTGGCCGCGGCGGACGCGTCGAGCAGGAAGGGGACTCAACCGGACCACTGCTCGGTGTGATCCCGGACGGCGCATGGACCATGCGTGCGGGTGTATTACAGCATGGCGAGTGGCTGGCCATTTACACCGACGGCATCACCGAAGCTCGAGATGCCAGCGGTGACATGCTCGGCACACGCGGCCTGGCCCAGACGCTGGCTCAGGCGGGCGAGAAGAGTGCGCAACGCCTATGTGAGGCAGGACTTAGAGGGGCCGAGGCGTGGCATGGTGGCCGCGTGGATGACGACCTGAGCATCCTCGTCCTTCGCCGGACGCCCTGACCGGATCTCGCCCACAGGCCCGCGCGCGGTACCCTGCGGGACGCTTTCTTGGGTAAGGAGACACGGATGAGAAGGTTTCACACTGCGTTGTGGTGCGTTGGGGCAATTGGCCTCGGTGTTGGTTCGGCCAGTGCCACGGCTGCGGATGCGGTCGTGCTGTACTCGGCTGGCATCGACGGCATCCTGGACGATCCAAAGGACTCAGCCCTGCACGCAGCGCTTGTGCTCATGGAGCAGACTGGCCTGAGTCTGCCGCCGGACGTTTCCGATCGCGACGCCGCCACCGTCAATCTGATCGCAGACGTGGCGTTGAGCGAGTTGGATGTGCGGGTCTCCATGGATCCCGCCGCACCACACTCGCAGATGCCATTTGGCCTCTCGATCAGTTCGCGTGGCAACGCCGGTATGCCCGCCGACGAGTTGATGAAGCGGCTCCGCCACGTGATGAACGTGACCGATGCACCGTCTGCGGTCCCATCGGACACGTATCCGGGGCTGATGATGTTTGCCGACGACGCCAATGGGCCTCCCGCAACATTCGGGGTGCAGGGTGACACCGCCGTGCTGGCGATCAACGCTCCGCCGGAGACATCGGCCGTTGACTGGTCCGGGTGCGAACTTCCCCGCGGGGTGGACCCGATTCTGGGCTTCGTGATCGACTTCAACGAACTTCAACCGCTGCTTGGCATGGCGGCGATGTTCAACCCGCAAGCCGCCGCCATGATGTCGAGCTTCGGCATCATGGGCCCTGACGCGATTCGTATGGAGTTCGCAATGGGTCGTGGGCAGTCCGAGATGCACATCGGAGGCCGGATCACGAACTATGGGAAGCACTTCGGCGACATGCTCGTCGCCGGGGGCATT
>CAZMPA010000180.1:0-5119 GCA_964567915.1 uncultured Isosphaeraceae bacterium
CGGCCATTGCGCGGGCCGCGCAGCATGACGGCCGGTTCCCCCCCGGACTTCTGCACGGCAGCAACTCCGACGCCACAAGCGGAGACGTGCGGGCGTGGGACTGGACGCGATCGGCCTCGGGCGTCGTGACGCCGGGTGAATTGTGGCTGTTCACAGACGGTGACTCCGAGCAACGCGTCCTCCAGTGCCCCACCGCCCAGCACGTCGCAGCTTCCTGGACCGGCGACCCGGTCACCGGCTACAACTACAACGTCGCCTACATCGCGGCAGAAGCGCGGCAGCCCACGGCAGGCGACGCCGGCCACGGCGCCTGGGACCTGGTCATTGAGAAACCAAACCTCGACGGTCGAACCGAACTGACCCTGCAGCAATGCCGGCGAAGCGGAACGGTGGCACTGTTCGGCACGGGTGGTCGCCGCGGCGGCGTCAACAAGTTCATGCGTTCGCCCGTCAATGCGCCCGGCTGTTACGACACCGCCTACGGTGGTGGCCAGTCGTTCTCGGGCGGGACGACCAATGTCGCCTGGGTCGACGGGCACGTCTCGTCGCAGCGGCATGGGCACCGCGGCCTGCACTGGTCGGACCTTCCGGCCTGGATGACCGACGGGCTTGACTGGCCCAGGAACGGGTTTCTCTCGGAGGACGCCGCAGCGTATGATCCTCGGTGAGCGTTCAGGAAGGGCCCTATGGATCAACGCAGCGAATCACTCGTCGACCTGACGGGTCGGCCGAAGCCTCAGCCGCACGTCGATCGGTGCATCTGCCACGAAGTGCGGTTTCAGGACATCCTCGATTGGGCGTCGGAGCGGGAAGAAACCACGCTCATGGACATCGAGGACCGCTGGGGCTGCGGTGGAAGTTGTGGCATGTGCCGGCCCTACCTCAAGCAGGTGCTCGAGACCGGCCAGACTCGGATTCCGCTCATGATCGAGGCGAGTTGAGCGCGGCTGGTAGCCTGCGCCCATGGCCGCCCTCATGGACTTTGACGAGGCGCTGAGCGTCGTCGCCGGGATTGGATCGTGCACACCGCAGTGTGACCCTGCGCCGCTTCGCGCCGCCGAAGGACGCGTGCTGGGAAGTCCGGTGGTGGCCGATCGAGACCTGCCGCCCTTCAACCGCGCCGCCATGGACGGCTACGCCTTCCTGCACTCCGCGTCGCGGGGCCCCCGCCCGGTTGTTGGCGAGGTCCGCGCCGGCGACGAAGCCGCCCCGACCGTTCCCGCCGGATCATGTGTCGCCATTTCGACGGGCGCCGCCGTCCCGCAGGACTGCGACACGGTCGTACCCGTTGAAGACACCGATCGCGGTGACCCCATGACGATGACGGGTGACCCGCCCGCCCGGGGACGGCACGTGCACGCCCACGGCGAAGATGTCAAACAGGGCGCCAGCGTCATTGAAGCGGGTGTCAGAATCGGATCTGCAGAGGTCGGGATCGCCGCCATGGTCGGGTGCGAGAAGGTGGCTGTTCGGCGCCGCCCCACCGTTGCCATCCTGACGAGCGGCGACGAAGTCGTGCCCAACGGGACCGACCCGACACCACACTGCATTCGCAATTCCAACGCGCCCATGGTCGCGGCGCTCGCGCATCGCATTGGCGCCGAGGTGGTCGATACGGCCCATCTGCAGGACGACCGAGCGGCGGTGGACACCGCGATCGCGTCAACACTCGCCGACGTCATCGTCACCACGGGCGGCATCAGTGCGGGCCGGCACGATCACATCGCCGCCGCGTTCACATCTGCCGGAACCGATTGGGCCATACAGGGCGTACAGATGCAGCCCGGCAAACCGGCGCGGGTCGGCGTGCTTGGCGACCGCACCGTCGTGTGCCTGCCAGGCAATCCCGTATCGGCACTCGTCACGGCCGCCATGTTTCTGGCGCCGGTGCTCCGTTCACGGCTGGGGCTTCCGCCCGGCCCGCGGTGGCGAACCGTACGCCTTGGAGAATCACTGCGGTGCAATGCCAAACGCACCATGCTCAGGCCAGCCTTCACGCCAGATTCGGGCACGGCGGTCGTGCCCGTCTGGCACGGTTCGGGCGATCTCGTCCACGCCGCCGGAACCCGCGGCGTTGTGCGGCTTCCATTGGCGGCTTCGGCCGATGCGGGCACCGAGGTACGGTTCACACGCTGGCCATGAGGAATCCGTCATGACGATCACCGTGCAATATTTCGCCGTGCTCGCAAGTTCGATCGAATGTCGCGAGGAAACGCTCCCAGCTTCCGACGTCCCGTCGGTCGAAGCGCTCCTCGACCTGCTCGCGTCGCGTCACGACATCGTCGCCTCCATGCGAGGAAGCCTCGCCGTCGCGGTGAACGAGCAGTACGCCGATGCATCCCATCCCGTTTCCAGCGGCGATCGGGTCGCGATCATTCCGCCTGTCAGCGGCGGCTGACTACCGCCGGCCGAAACGTTTTTCGAGTTCTTCGATCGACAGCCGAACTGTCGTCGGCCGTCCGTGCGGGCAGTTGCTCGACCGCTCAACACGCTCGCGCATGGAGAGCAGGTCAGCGAGCTCACGCTCGGTGAGCGCGTCGCCCGCCTTGATCGCCGCCTTGCAGGCCATCATGTCCAGCACATCTCGCAGGGCCGTTTCCTCGTCGGCGGCATCCCGCAGTTCCGCCGCGCGGTCGAGCAGGTCCACCACGAAAGCCCCGATCGAAACACGGCGTTCGGCCAGCAGCGAGGGCACGGCGTGAACGGCGACCGTCCCCGGCCCGGACGCGGACAGGTCGAACCCGAGCCTGCTCAACATACCGCCCAACGTCTCCATCGCGTCAATCGCATCGGCCGAGGCGTCCACCATCTCAGGCACAAGCAGTCGCTGTGACGGCAGGTTTGCATCGGCGATGCGATCAATGAGCCGCTCGAACATCACACGCTCATGCAGCGCGTGTTGATCGATGATGAGCACGCCCTCAGCGTCCTCGGTCACGAGAAACATGCGGTGAACCTGAATGACCGGGCGAGCCGTTTCCACGACGGACACCGGCAACTCGGATGCTTGAGGCGGCGACACGGCAGCCCTCGCAGCGGTTGGCGAGAATCCCGACGGCTCGGCGGTGGCGGTCCTTCCGAACAGCGCCGGCTGCGGGGGCCTGACCGCACGCTCCTCGTCCGGAAACGACATCGCGGGAACGATGTCCGCGTCCCGAAGCGCTGCCTCGATGCACCGACGAAGCGCTGAGAACACAAGACGGTCGTCTCGAAGACGCACCTCCGTCTTGGCTGGATGCACGTTGACGTCAACGCGGTCGGGCGGAATTGAGAGGAACACGGCGACGGTCGGATGCCGGCCCGGTTCGATCAGACCGCGAAATGCTTCCTTGACGGCGTGTCGCAAACTCCGGTCCACCACCGGGCGTCCATTGAGGCACAGAATCTGATGCTGCGCCGTCGGCCTCGCCACGTCGGGCCGGCCGACAAGCCCGCTGATCGACACGCCCTCACCCTCCGACGAAATCGGCAGCATGCTGGATGCGACGTCGGCCCCCATGATGGCAGCGACCCGATCGACCGCTTCGGCCTTGGGCAAGTCCAGAAGCACCCGGCCCCCCGAAGCGAGTTTGAAGTGAATCTCCGGGTTGGCGGCAGCAAGATCACGCACCACCCGGCGAATGCGTGTCGTTTCAGCCTGGGCCGACTTGAGAAACTTCCGCCTCGCTGGAACCCGACCAAAGAGGCCGTCGATCCGAACGCGGGTGCCCGGCGGGCAGGCCGCGGGGCGGCTGCCCAACGTCTCTCCGTGATCCACCACAATCTCGCCCCCGGCGTCCGCGTCCCCGGGTCTGCTGCGAATGCTCAACCTCGCCACCGAGCCGATGCTCGCAAGCGCTTCGCCCCGGAAGCCCATGGTGGCGATGTGTTCCAGATCACCGAGTGCGGACACTTTGCTGGTCGCATGCGGCGCTATGGCGAGCGGAAGTTCGTCCTGGGGTATACCGCACCCGTCGTCAATGACCTCGATGGACCCGACGCCGCCCCCCTCCACCAGCACTTCGATACGGGTCGCCCCCGAGTCGATGGCGTTGTCGATCAGTTCCTTGACGACGCTTGCCGGCCGCTCGACGACCTCACCTGCCGCGATCTGATTGACGACAACCGGCGGCAGCACGCGAATGGGCATAGGCCAGATGGTAGTGAGCGGATCAGTCTCCCGAAAGCCGCGACACGACCGGCCAGCGACGCCCACGCCCAAAGGCACGCCGGGAGACCTTCGGAATCATCGCCGCCTGCCATCGCTTGAATTCGTTGCGATCGATGGTGGCGGCCCAGGTCGCCACAAATGCCGGCTCCAGGCCGAGCGTCGCGGCGGCCGACTCGACACTGCGGTCGCGATCCACGATCTGTTCGATGATGCCGTCCAGTACGTTGTAGGGAGGCAAGCTGTCGTCGTCCCGCTGATCCGGCGCCAACTCCGCTGAGGGCGGCCGGTCAATCGTTCGCAGCGGGATGGGCGAACGGTCGAAGCCAAGCAGGTGGGGCTCCGCGTTGATGGCGGCCGCCATCGACTGCACTTCTGTCTTGCGGACATCACCGAGCACAGCGAGCGCTCCGCACATGTCTCCATACAGCGTCGCGTACCCCACCGCCAGTTCCGACTTGTTTCCGGTCGGAAGCACAAGCCAGCCCGTCGCGTTGGACATCGCCATGAGCAGCTGGCCCCGCACGCGTGCCTGCACGTTTTGGTCCGTCAGGTCTCCATCCGACACACCGAGCGAGGCATTCTCAAGTATGCCCCTCGCCGCGGCATGAGCAGCTTCGATTGGCAGTACGTCCGGGGCCCGC
The DNA here is from genome assembly GCA_964567915.1 of uncultured Isosphaeraceae bacterium. Classification (GTDB taxonomy): domain Bacteria; phylum Planctomycetota; class Phycisphaerae; order Phycisphaerales; family SM1A02; genus UBA12567. The sequence continues at coordinate 4,792 of CAZMPA010000180.1, forward strand.
ATGCCGAGCGCCTCGCACAGGCCGCGAGCGTCCTCAAGGCTCTCATCAGACGAGTACCGGGAAGGCATCGCGACGCCGCGGACGCGATGCGGACCGAGGGCGGCGACCGCGAGCGTCGCCGTCACCGCAGAGTCAATCCCGCCGCTCAGACCGACGAGCGCCCCATGCGCGCCGGTCTTTCCCACATACCCCCTGATCGCCTCCCGCAGCGCGAACGGCCGCACGATGTCGTCGGGCCACGGCTGCTCGGGTTCAATCGGAGGACTTCCGAACTGCACGACGATGACGCCGTTGTGCGTCAAACACGCCTCGCGGACTGACTGAACGA
>CAZMPA010000181.1:0-5087 GCA_964567915.1 uncultured Isosphaeraceae bacterium
AGGATCTGCACGGCATCTGGTTCTTCGGCCGGGACGGCCACCTTGAGCGTCGTGCCGGAGCCATCGAGCCAGGCCTGACCGGGGACCGCTTCTGCGGGCGGGCTCTCCAGCATCGGCAGAACGATGGCGGATTCGGGCGCGGCGGTCGCGAGCGGAATGGTCTGCGGTGGAACGTCGACGCCGCGTGTGATGAGCATGAGCACCTGCAGCATCAGTGGCAGCATCAGGAAGTACATCACCGCGATGCCGATGATTGTGAGGACGAAACTGCCGGGAAGGAGCAAGTACACAAATCGCCGCTCCCTCGGGTACAGGCCGGGGCCGACGAACTTCCAGGTCTGGTAGAGCAGCCACGGGAGGGACAGCACGAGTGCCAGCACGATGCAGAGTTTCAGTTCCAGGAGCAGGAACTCGGGTGGGCTGAGCACCTGGACCTGCGGAGGGAACCCCCACGCCAATTGCACGTGCTGGAGCGGTAGCAGCATCCACTCGACCAGCACATTGGCAATGAAGAACAGCAGGATCGACAACGGAAGTGGCACGATCAGGCCGAGCATGACTCGCTTGCGGAGTTCCTCGATGTGGTCGCCGAGGCTCATCGTGTAGTCGGCCGGATCGTCCGGCATGCGATGCTGTGCCTGTTTGTCGCTCACGCATCATCCCCCGACACCGCCGAGTTGACGCCCGGGAGGTCGGCGCGTGGATCCGGAAGGCGGCCGGCGAGCGACTTCAGGTTGTCGAGATCGGCCTCGCTCAGCTCCTTGGGCGCGACGACGGCGATGACTGCGTAGAGGTCACCGGCATCGTCGGATTCGGGCGTGATGCCCTGCCCTCGAACACGCAGACGTGTGCCAGATGAACTTCCGGGTGGAATGCGGAGATCGACAGAGCCTTTGAGGAGCGACACGCGGACCTTGGTGCCGATAGCAGCTTCCGCGATGGTGATTGGCACATCGACGCTCAGGTCGAGCCCCTGCCGCGTGAGCCATGGGTGCCGACCGACGTGGATCGTGACGATGACGTCTCCGCGATCGCCTCCATCCATCCCAGCGCCGCCGCGGCCGCGAATGCGCAGCTTGGCTCCTTCGTCGATGCCGGCAGGTATGCGCAGATCAACGTTTGATCCGTCCTGGAGTTCGAGGTGCTCGGTTCCTCCGAGTGCGGCGGTCTGGAAGGTGACGGACACCGTCAGCGGAACGTCGGCTCCTCGCCTTGGCGTGCGGCGAGCAGTGCGTGGTCCGCCTCCACCAAAGCCGCCTGGTCCTGCGGAAGGTCTTCCGCCCGGCCCACCGCCACCAAACATTTGCTCGAAGATGTCCTCGAACTGCGACGGATCGACCTGTTGTCCACCCCAGCCGCCGGAGAAGTCACCCGGGCCGCCGCCGGTTCCCGGCGCACCAGCGCGGCCGAACCGGTCGTAGGCGGCGCGTTTCTCGGCGTCAGAGAGGACCTCATAGGCCTCCTGGACTTCGGCAAACTTTTTGTCGGCGTCCGGTTCGGTACTGACGTCCGGGTGATGCGTCCGCGCGAGTTTGCGATACGCGGCGCGAATCTCGTCCTCGGTCGCCGTTCGGGAGACGCCCAGCACTTCATATGGATCACGCTCGGCCATCGGATCGGGAGGGTATCAGGACCGCGGGAATGCCGACCGCAGGAGTGGCCGCGGAGCGCGTGGTAGGCTTCGGCCATGGCCAAGGCAGTTGTGCTGGTTTCAGGCGGGCTCGATTCGGCGACGGTGCTCGCCATGGCGATCGAGCGGGGCCTGCATTGCACGGCGGTCTCGTTCGATTATGGGCAGCGGCACCGCGAAGAGTTGGCGTGCGCGGTGGCCGTCTGCCGGGCGGCAGGTGTGCAGGACCATCGACTGGTGACGATCGACCCGGCGCCCTTCAGTGGATCGTCGCTGACTGGTGGCGGGGACGTGCCCAAGCCGGCCGGTTTGGACGACGTCGGATCGGAGATCCCACCCACGTACGTGCCGGCGCGCAACACCGTCTTCCTGTCTCTGGCCTTGGCCATCGCCGAAAGCGAGGGGGCCTGTGAGATTCACATCGGCGCCAATGCGGTCGACTACAGCGGCTATCCGGACTGCCGCCCCGAGTACATCGCCGCGTTTGATCGCTTGGCGGCTCTGGCGACCCGGGCGGGCGTGGAAGGCCGTCCCATTCGAATTGTGGCGCCGTTGTTGCACCTCACCAAGCGAGAGATCATCGGCGAAGGGCTGCGGCTCGGTGTCGACTATGGCCAGACGAGCAGTTGCTACGACCCTGATGATCGGGGCCAGCCTTGCGGCCGCTGCGACGCGTGCCTGCTCCGCGCGGCCGGATTCAAGGCGGCAGGCGCACTCGATCCGCTGCTGGAACACTGCCAATGATGAAACCGATGCTGACCGCGGTACTCGCTGTACTCGTCGGATGCGGCGGCGACGTCGACCGCGAGCCCGAGCGGCAGGAGATCCGCCGAACGGTGCGCAATTGCGGCACGCGGCTGATTTCGGAGGGTCGCAAGTGGTACGACGGCCTGCAGCCCGACCTTCCACCCGAGCGGTTCGCGGCCGAGGTGCAAGTCATGGTGTCGGCAGGGGGGTGGATTCGTACCTACAAAGTGGTCATGAACCAGTACGGCGTTCCGGTCGATGTGACGTGGGATCAGAAGTATTGGGATGCGGCCTCGCTGGTGCTTTCGAGGGAGGAGCTGTCCTCGCTGAAGAACTGGTCGGTCGGGACGCTCAACGCGGTACGGACGGCGACAGGTATTGCGGCGCCCGGCTCGTGGCGGTCGCCCGAAGCGTCGCCCACAACGCAAGCGATCGCAGATGAAAGCGGCGTGCCGCTCGAAACGGCCATTGCGAGCCTGGAGCAGTTCATCCCGGTGTCTTCCGAGGGCGCCGTGACGCAGCGGCTTCGATCGCTGATGCCCGAGTTCCCCGCCAAGCGGCTGTTTCCAGCATTCCCGGAGTAGTGGACGCGATCAGACGTCGAGGTTTCGAACCTCAAGGGCGTGGTCTTCGATGTACGTACGTCGCTGCTGCACGTCTTCGCCCATCAGCACGCTGAAGAGCCGGTCGGCTTCGCTTGCCGCGTCGAGCGTGACTTTCAACATCGTGCGCCGGTCCGGATCCATCGTGGTGTCCCACAACTCTTCCGGGTTCATTTCGCCCAGACCCTTGAACCGCTTGACTTCAATGTTGCTGCGGCCGATGCCGCGGAGCGATTCGAGAATGCCGGGAAGGCTTGCGACCTCGACCGTACGTTCCTTGTCGGTTCCGGCATCGACGATCCACGCGTACGTGGTCGGCATGAAGTCTCCCGTGACGGTTTCGACCTGAGCGCGATCCCAGTCTTCAAGCCTCAGGCCGAACTCGGCGAGGTCCTGGGAAATCTTCTCGATCTCGGCGTTCTCGTGCAGCTCCCGGAGCGACGCAATGGTGCTCCGATCGATGCCGTTGGTTCCAACGACGTCGTCAAGCACCAGCGACTCCGACTGCACGAACGCGCGGGCTTCTGCTTCGTCCCAGCACAGGTGGTCTCCTGCTGTCCACGTGACGCGGAAACGGGGAAGCCTCCCAGTGCCCTCCGGGTCGCGGTCACGCGAGGCGAGAAGCTCTTCCAACTTCAGCCCGCGGCGGGCCGAGATGCCCACCAGATCCACAAGTCGCGACAGTCGGTTGACGACGCGGCCGAGTTGTTCGCCATCCAGCGTGGCGACTGCGGTCGTCAGATCGGCTTCGTCGCGGACCACGAGTTTGGAATGAGCGAGCGCCATCTCGATGAGGTGCTCGGTCATCTCCGACTCATCCAGTACGTACGCGAGCTTCTTGCCTCGAGCAATCTGGTACAGCGGCGGCTGGGCGATGAAAATCTTGCCTTGGCGGACGAGTTCTGGCATCTGCCGGAAGAAGAACGTCAGGAGCAGCGTGCGAATGTGCGAACCATCCACGTCCGCATCGGTCATGATGATGATGCGGCCGTAGCGGAGCTTGGCAAGGTCGAAGTCCTCACCGATGCCGCACTGCAATGCCTGGATGAGCGTTCGGATCTCTTCGAAGCCGAGCACCTTGTCCAGCCTCGCCTTCTCCACATTGAGGATCTTGCCCTTGAGTGGAAGAATGGCCTGCGTGTCGTGATCGCGTCCGCCCTTGGCCGAGCCGCCGGCGGAATCACCTTCGACGATGAACAGTTCCGAACGGTCGATGTCGTTGGTGACGCAGTCGGCGAGCTTCGAGGGCATGCCGCCCGACTCAAGTGCGCCTTTCCGCTTGATGAGCTCTCTCGCTTTGCGGGCGGCCTCTCTTGCTTCCGCCGCCAGGATCGCGCGATTGCAGATCTTTTTGGCCTCGGCCGGGTGCTCCTCCAGCCAGCTGCCGAGCGCGTCGTAGATGGCGCGGCTGACGAAGGGCTCGACCTCGGGGTTGAGGAGCTTCTCCTTCGTCTGGTTGTTGAACTGCGGGTCGGGGATCTTTACCGAGATGACCGTGGTGAGACCTTCTCGGAGGTCGTCGCCCGACGGTGTCAGGTTCTTGATCAGGTTGTTCTTCTTGGCGTATCCATTGATGGTGCGGGTGATCGCCGTGCGGAACCCGGAGACGTGCGTGCCTCCGTCCGGGTTGACGATGTTGTTGCCGAAGGCCAGAAGCGTTTCGGATGCCGTATCGGTGTACTGCATCGCCATGTCCATCGAGAGTCCGGACTCGTCGTCTTCGCGGACGACGCGGATGATGGGGCTTCCCGCCGTGCGGGACTCGTTGATGTAGGCCACGTATCCGGCAATGCCGTCCTCGAAGTGGAAGGTTTCCTCACGCAGCCGCCCGGAAGCATCGACCCGCTCGTCCACCAGCCGGATCGACACGCCGGTGTTGAGGTAGGCGAGTTCGCGCAGCCGGTGCTCAAGGGTGTCCCACCGGAAGTCCGTGTCAGTGAAGATGCGGGGATCGGGCTTGAAGGAGACGGTTGTGCCGGACGAACGGCCGTCAACATCGCTCGCCGGACCAACTTCGTGCAGCGGTTCCTTGACGTCGCCGCGTTCGAAGGAGATCGAGTGAACGACGCCGTCCTTGACGATTTCAACTTCGGTCCACTCTGAAAGGG
>CAZMPA010000182.1:0-5078 GCA_964567915.1 uncultured Isosphaeraceae bacterium
CAGGCGGCGGGGTACCGCTAGACCGACTGGCGGATCAGGCGTCTTCGGCTCCGATGTCGTCGCCGGCTGCTTCGGCCTCGTTGGCTTCAGTGTCGAGTTCGGCGACTCGTGCCTCGGTTCGCTCGATGGTGGCGCCGATTCTGTACGTGAACTGCGACATGATGTCGTCAGCCGTTCGGACGCTGAAGGAACTGAACCAGAAGAGCAGGGTCGCCAGCAGGGCGATGAGTGTCGATCGTGTGATCACGCCCACAAGTACGTTGACGCAGAACAGATAGCTGTAGAAGAGCGTGACGATTGGAATCGCCAGGAAGATGGCCGGGTCCCAGGCGCCGACGCGCCAGCCGGCGGCAAGGAAGGCGCCAAGTGTGAAGACTGACACCTGCAGCACGACAAACAGCAGTCCGCCCGAGTACTTCACGAAGAAGATTGTGGACCTGCGCGTAGGCCGCGAGACGACGAGCTCAACTGCGCCTGCGGACAGGAAGGATGGGAAGATCGAAGACGTCGAGATCAGCGCCAGAATCGATGCTGCCCACGCCAGCCACATGTTGACAATGAATGCCGAGTAGATGCCCAGGTAGAGCGTCTTGGACATCGGCGAGCCTTCGTAGATGAACTCGCTTTCGATGTGCGTAAGACCGTAGAACAGACTGACGCCAGTCTTGTCGAATCCGATCGATGCATACGCAACGATGACAATGATGTTCAGGCCCATCACACCCTTGAACAACCACTCCGCTCGAAGGGAGAGCCAGGACTCTCGCAGGATGGCCCAGACGGAGGTCATGATGGCTTCTCCGTCTTGCCCTGTACGGCCCCAGGCACGGCGCCGTCGGCGTCCCCGGCATCCTCCAGCGCCCGCATGAAGAGATCTTCCAGAGACTCACGAATCTCCTGCACGGATGTGATGACGCCACCGGCAGCTCGCACTGCGTCGATGACAACCTGCGCGTCCTCGTCGGATGCGTCCGGTAGGGTGGCCACGCGGCTGTCCCCCTCGGTGCGGATGTCGAGGTCCGTCGCGTCAATGTCTGCGTTCCGCCACTGCACAGCCCACCGCCGCCGGCCCGTCGTCAGATCGTCAATCGTGCCTTCCATCGCGACGCGGCCCTTGACGACCACCGCGAGCTGGTCGCAGATGGACTCCAACTCCGCGAGAATGTGGCTGTTGATCAGAATGGTCCGGCCCTCACTCCGCAGGTGGTGGAGGAGGTCACGGATCTCCCGGCGGCCGACCGGGTCGACGCCGTCCGTGGGCTCGTCAAGCAGCAGCAGTTCCGGATCGTGCAGCAGCGCCTGCGCCAGACCAACCCGCTGCTGCATGCCCTTTGAGAAGGTTCCCACCTTGTGGGTTCGCCACGCCGCCATGCCAACGAGGTCGAGCATCTCCTGGATCCGCCGGACCCGCTCTGGTCGCCGCATGTGTGAGAGGCCGCCGTAGAAGTGCAGGGCCTGCTCGGCCGTCATGAACGGCGGAAAGCGGTGGTGCTCGGGCAGATATCCGACGCGTCTGAGTGTCGGCTTGTGCCCGATGGGCTGGCCGAGCATGGTGCCGGTCAGCCTGGACGCGTGGATCACAGTCATCAGAATCTTGACCAGCGTCGACTTACCGGCCCCGTTCGGGCCCAGCAGGCAGAAGATCTGGCCCTGGTCAACGTGCATCGACACGCCGCGAAGCGCCTGGACCTTGCGGCCAAAGGTCTTGTGGACGTCGGTGAGTTCGATGACATGGGACACGGCGGCGACGATGGTAGCCGAGTGGCGAGGGGCTATCCTCGGGGCATGCCCGCCCCAAGAACGCTTCAGACGCTGCTTGCGGACTTCGAGCAAGCCGGACAGGTACGTCGCATTTCAGCGCCGGTCTCACCGGAGTTGGAAGCGGCCGCGATGGCAGTGCTCGAGTCGAGTCGCGAAGCGCCGGTGTCCGGCCAGGCGGTTGTGGACCGAGAGGCGGCGAATCTCGGCGGGCGCGTGCTGCACTTGGAGCAGGTAGAGGGCTGCGACTTTCCGCTCGTGATGAATGTCTTTGGTTCCTACGCCCGCGTGCAGCAGGCGCTGCGCTGCGAGAACGGTGGTCTGGAACAGCTTGCCAGCCGGATTGAGGCCCTTACGAAGATCGAGCCGCCGCGTGGCCTGGGCGATCTCGCTCGCCGGCTCCGATCACTGGCGCCGCTGCTGAAGGCGCCGCCGCGATCGGTCCGTCGGGGCGTCTGTCAGGAGGTCGTTCGACTTGCGGAAGACGGGGACGTCGATCTTCGCCGCCTCCCGCTGATCAAGTGCTGGCCGCTCGACGGAGATCCTGCGGCAGTGGGGTGGCCGCTCGACGCTGCTGCGGCGGGCACTGAAGCGGGGCGGGGCCGGTACATCACCTTCGCCGGTATGCACACCATCCACGCCGACGATCGAGACGCGCCGCGTCCGAAGTCGCACAACATCGGCATGTACCGCGCCCAACTCATCGACGCGACGAAGCTGGCCATGCACTGGCACATTCACCATGACGGCGCGGCGCACTGGCGGTCGTGGAAGGCGGTGGGGGAACCGATGCCAATCGCCATCTGTCTTGGCGGCGAGCCGGTCCTGCCGTATGCCGCGACGGCGCCGCTGCCGCCGGGCGTCAGTGAATTGCTCATGGCCGGGTTTCTGGAAGGACGCGGCATCCCGATGGTGCCTGCGCGAACGGTGCCACTCCGCGTGCCGGCCAATTCCGAGATTGTCATTGAAGGGTGGGTGCGCACCGACGCGGGCGCCTGCGGTTGGACGCCGGACTCTGGGGAGCCGATCGGCGATGGCGCCGTTCTTGAGGGGCCATTCGGAGATCACACCGGTTACTACTCGCTTCCCGATCGCTATCCCATTGTCGACGTCACCGCGGTGACGCATCGCCGCAATGCCATCTTTCCAGCGACCGTCGTCGGTCCGCCCCCGCAGGAAGACTATTGGCTCGGGAAGGCAACCGAGCGTGTGTTCCTGCCGCTCCTCAAGACGCTTGTGCCGGATCTTGTGGACTACGACCTGCCGATGGCCGGGTGCTTCCACAACTGGGCTGTTCTCGGTATTCGGAAGGCCTATCCCTTGCAGGCCCGCCGCATCATGCACGCCGTCTGGGGTGCGGGGCAGATGGCCTGGACCAAGTGTGTGCTGGTCGTCGACGCTGACGAAGTGGATGTACACGATCAGGACGCGGTGATGCGTGCACTCTTCACCCACGTGGACTTTCAGCGAGACCTTGAACGCCCCAAGGGGCCGCTGGACATTCTGGATCACGCCGCCGCCCACCGCGGCGCCGGCGGGAAGATTGGCTTTGATGCGACACCGAGGTGGGCGGGCGAGGGCGACGGCCCCCCGGAACCGGTTGACCCGGCGCGTGTGCAAGCGGATGTCGCGGATGCAACTGTGCCGGAGTGGGGGTGTGGTCGATGTCTGCTCACGAGTTGCGAGATTGATCCACCGGCCGGATGGACCGGTTTGATCGTGCGGCTTGACGAGGAGGTCGACACGAGCAATCGCATGCACGTCTGGTTCCACGTGCTGGCAAGCATTGATCCGGCGCGAGACGTTCACGTATGCGACGGTGTCATGCGAATCGACGCGAGGTCGAAGTCCGGCCCGTCCGTGCGACCATGGCCGCCGTTTCTCGGTTGGACCTCAGTGTGACGCGAGGGCGCCCGGACCGTTCCAGCCTGCGTTGACCTGCGCCACTTCGCTTGGCTTGAGGAAGAAGTAGTACAGGTGTCCTTCATTCTGCTGCCGTCCCGCGAGCAGCTCCGCCATAGGACCGGTGCCGAGGTACAGGTCGGCGCGTCCGGGGGCGCGAATGGCGCCGCCCGTGTCCTGGTCAAACATGAACTGCGTGAACCGCTCGCGGTCGCCCGAGAATCGAACTGTGTCGGTATCTACAAGCACGACGCCGGCCCGGGTAAACAGCGACTTATCTGTTGCGACGGAGCGAGGCGAGGTGACGGGGAATCCGAGCGATCCCGCAGGCCAGCTGCCGCCGTCGTACTCCTGGAAGAAGACGAACGACTCGTTCTTTCGCATGGCGTCCTCGACCGCCTTCGGATTGTGTTTCCATGCTCTGCGAATGGATGGAAGGCTCGCGCCGCCTTCGGGGAGCAGACCTTCGTCAATGAGCGTGCGGCCAAGACTTGAATAGGGGCGGTCGGTCTTGCCCGCATACCCGACGTACATCGGCTCACCGTCGTCCAGAATGAGTTTGGCTGAGCCGTTCACGTGCACGATGTAGGCGTCGAGCGGGTTCTCCATCCAGACGACTTCGGTGCCGTCGAGCATCCCGGTCCGCTCGATCTCGGCGCGACTGGGCCAGGTGGCGATGCCTCCATCGGGTCGACGTCGGCCGAGCGGCTCACCGGACTCCGGGTGGGTGACCAGATCGGCGGGACGCCCGTACAGCGGCGTGTCGTATCCGGTTCGGCGGGCGCGGCTGGCTCGGAAGGTAGGCGAGCAATACGCGGTGAACAGGACGGTGCCTTCGTCGTCACAGCCAATTGACTCGTAGACGTCGAAACGGCGGATGAGTTCGGTGCGGAATGCTTCGGCATCGGTCGCCCGGTCGCACAGGTCGCGGAATGCCACCACGCTGGCGCGAGCGCGATCGTGGTCGATGTCGCACGTCGGATACCACCGAAGCGTCGAGGGTTTGTCAAACCACGTGATCGATTCATCGGCGGCATCCCGGAGAAAGAGATCTCGCTGATCCCACGCAGTGTCGATGGCAGTGAGCCGCTCCGGGTTGACGACCTTCCGCAGGGGTGATTGGCCCGCGGGCAGTGGACGGGCGTAGTTGGGCCCGGCCGTGGAGGGCTCGGTCAGTGTGTCGTGCTGCTGGCAGCCAACCAGGGCTGCGGTCAGGAGGGTGGCGGTTGGAGCAAGATGTCGCATCGGGGGGAACTCCAGTGCGTGGGGCTCAGTCAGGTCGCCGCTCGGTCGGGCGCATCTTCCCTTGCATCGGCCGGATACGTGCCGCGGGGACAGTCAATGGTGCGGTCCAAAGCGGGCGGTTGCCGGCAATTGGCTGTGGCGAGCATACCCCTGCGGGCGGCTTGTGCGGCCAC
>CAZMPA010000183.1:0-5074 GCA_964567915.1 uncultured Isosphaeraceae bacterium
AACGCACCTGGCAGGCCTTTGAGTTGTACGGCGTTCGAGGGGTTCCGGCCGAGGAGGTCGCCAAGGAAACCGGCATGTCGCCGGCGGCGATTCGTCACGCCAAAATGCGGCTCACCAAGCGGGTGCGCGAGATTGTCAATCGGCTGCGAGCGGACGAAGGCTGATTGCCGGCCCCGCTCATGGCGCCTCCAGCGGTTTCGGTGGTCGAAGTTGCGCGAGCACGATGCCGATGAACATCAGCAGGCAGCCAAAGAACTGAAGCGGCGAGAGTGCTTCGGCGAGAAACGCCCAGCCCGCCAGTGCGCCAAAGACCGCTTCCATCGCGAGCAGCACCGCTGCGTGGGCAGGGGGCGCGTCCTGTTGGGCGATGATCTGGATGAGGAACGCTGCGCCGACCGCGAGCACGCCGCTGTAGAGAAACTCCGGCCAGAGTGAGATGAGTGCGGTGAGCGATGGCTGCTCCCAGGCAAACGCTGCAACCATCGTCAGCCCGCCTGCGAAGGCCGTCTGAAAGATGGCAATGCGGACGGGGTCACACCGCACGGCGAGCCAACCAAGCACGAGGAACTGCGCGGCCCACGCCGCGGCGCCGGCCAGCACAAGCACGTCTCCCGGGTTGAGTGTCGGCCGGCCCTGGACGCTCAGGAAGTAGAGCCCCGCGGTCGCGACTCCGACTGCGGCCCATGTGGTCCACCGGACGAAGTAGCCGATGAACAGGCCGATGAGCGGCACGAAGACGACGTACAGGCCGGTGATGAAGCCTGCGATACCGGCGGTCGTGTGCACGAGTCCCGCCTGCTGCAGCACCGCGCCCCCCGACATTGCCAGGCCGGCGGCGACGAGCCCGAGCAGGAGGTGTCGTCGTCTGACGGGCTTGGGGTCTCGAGGCGCGAGCCGGCGAGCCAGTGGGAGCAGGGGCAGCATCGAGCACATGCCGACGAGCAGGCGGACGCCCGTGAACGTGATGGGGCCGACCGACTCCATCGCCGTTCGTTGGATGACGAATCCGGCGCCCCAGATGATCGCGACCAACATGAGCAGCGCATCGGCGCGGAGCACTCGCATGGGGCGGCAGCGTAGTGCACCCGGCTCGCTTCAGCGCGTCAGCCTGCAAGACCTCGTACCCTCTCGCCCGCATGCCGCCGCTCGAACTTGCATCGATATCGCTCCCCGGTTGGGAGATTGCCGTGCTGATCGGCGTCGGTCTGGTGGCCGGATCGCTCGGTGGGCTGCTGGGCATCGGGGGCGGGATTGTGATGATCCCCGCGATCTCGTTCCTTCTTCATCGCGATATCCACCTGGCGCAGGCGGCGTCGATGAACGTGATCTTCTTTGTCGCGGCCCCGGCGGCCCTGCGTCACTGGCGTGAGGGTGGGGTGCGACGCGAGGTGGTCATTCGCCTGCTGCCATTTGCGATGATTGCCGTGGTGCTCGGCGTGACGGCGAGTATCTGGATTCCCAACGAAGAATTGTCGCTCATCTTCGGTCTCTTTCTTCTGTACGTGTTCTACGAGAATCTCAGGCGGCTGATCAGTGTCCGTGCAGCGGCCAGAGAGTCGAGCCAGCCGCCCAGGGTGACCTGGCTCCGAGGCGGCTTCGTCGGAACCGCTGCGGGGTTTGGCGCGGGTCTTCTGGGAATCGGGGGCGGGCTCATCACGGTACCTGTGACCCAACTGGTCTGCCGCTGCCCATTGCGAGAGTGCATCGCGTGCTCATCGGCGGTGATGTGCCTGACATCCGTTGTCGGCGCGATCTACAAGGACGCGACGCTGACCGATGTGCCGGGCATTGGCGAGGACGTGCACTGGTACACACCGCTGGGCATTTCGATGTGGCTCATTCCAACCTGCCTGATCGGAAGTTGGTTCGGTGCCAAGGCGACGCACGTCTTGCCGATCAAGGCGGTGCGGTCGGTGTTTCTGGTGATCGTCGCGCTGTCCGCAATCAAGATGCTGGCCTGAGCGGTGAGTGGGCGGTTCCGGGGGCGGTTCCGGGGGCGAGGTCGACAACGACCGGGAGATGGTCTGATGCGCGGCCTGCATCGGTTCGGACCAGATTCATGGCTCGCAGCGACTGTTCCGGCAAGTCAAGCGTGTCGAAGACCGCCGCGAAGGTGGGTGTGAGCGTCTGGCCGGACACGACGATGTAGTCGAGCCGGCCCGGTGAATAAGACTGGCCGGGCTTCTGCCAGGTTTGCAGGCCCGAGCCGTCCGGTTGCCACGCGTCCACGACGAGCAGATCGTGGTCGGAGTGCTCGGTCACCATGCCTTCCCCGGCCGCGATCAACAGGTCGAGTGGCAGCGAGCCGCCCACCAGATTCAGGTCACCGCCGATGATGAGGCCAGCCAGATCATTGGCCTGTTCTGCTTCATGGACTGCCCGCCGGATGGCAAGCACTTCACCGATTCGCTTCATGTCTTCCGGCCCGTCCACGACCCCGCAGCACTTCAAATGCGTTGATACTGCCAGCACAGGACCGACTCCCGGTACGTCCAGTCTCAGGGCCGCAGCACGAACATGCCCGTGTGACTCGCCGCGTCGTTTGAGGTTGTCGAACGCGGGAACTTGTGTGGCCGGCAGTCTGGTCGCGATGCCACTGCGGATGCTTCCGCCGAGCGGTCCCAACTGCAGTCTCCATTGACCACCCGCCGCTTCAATGACCTCCAGCAGTTCCGACTCAGTCTGATCACGCTCGATCTCCTGCAGGAGCAGGACATCCGGCTGCAAGGCCGCGAGGATCCGGCGGGCGACGGCCGCCTGTTTGACGAGGTTGCCGAACTCGAGGTTCCAGGAGACGACGCGAATGGCGCCGCGTTCCTTGCGAGGCAGCGACGTCATGTGCGGCGGCGGTGCAGGACGGGGAGGCCCAATCACCGCCACGCCGCTGAGGGGCGCGTCCGTGGCGCCTTCAAGGGTCCAGGGGATGCGGGATGCGGCCGAGACGCCTGAGAGGTTGCGTTGAAGCCGAAGCTCGAACTGGTTTGCTGCAATGGTTGGCGAGAATGCGAGACCGGCCGCGTCCCAGGTATTGCCGCCGCCGCCACTGAGCTTGACTTCGACCCCGCCATGGCGGCGGCCCTGCTTCGGGCTGAACACGATTTCAAGGTCCGTGCCCGGCGGGTCCGCGCCGGCTCGCCCGGTGGTCTGGTCACCGTCCCAGTTCATGCGCAGACGCATCGGCGAATCGAGTCCCTGCAGATTGACTGGTGGGCCATCCAGCATCAGGTGCAGGTACACGTGATCGGCCGTGCGTGCTGCCGCGAGAGGCGTCGCCGTCGCGGCACCGTTCCAGTCGTCAAACTGACCATCGAGTTGCAATGGTTGGGCAAGCAGTCCAGTGAGGAGCAGTGGCAGCGTCGTTGGCATGGTGGCAGGCTACCGACCATTCGTGGTAGGGTGCGAGCCATGACGGGGACGCGCAATCACAACCCAGATGGCCCCGTGGGGCTGCAGGCCGTGCGGGCGTCGGGGGCGCCGCCGCCGGCCGATCAGGAGGTGCTGCTCCCGGCAGATGGTGGAGTACTGGGGCGTGGGGATGGGTGTGATGTCGAACTCGCCGACCCAAGGGTCTCACGGACGCACTGCCGAATTCTTCGGGGAGAAGGCGGCTGGCTGGTCGAGGATCTTGGGAGTCGAAGTGGAACGCGAGTCGACAGTGTGCTGCTCAGCGAAGGCGAGCGGGCCCCGATTCAATCCGGTTCACTGCTTGAGATTGGGCGCTGCACCTTCATCGTTCGGGGAATCGCGGCGGTTCCAGTGGATGTGGGTAGCGACGTGCTCGTCTCGCCTGAGACCGGCGAACTGCTCCTGAAGAATATCCATGACAGCAGCACGAGTGTGCGGGACCTCGCGTGGACGGCGTTTGATGCCCAGTACAGTGACGTCATTCGAGGCTACGCGCGTCGGTTCGGTGTGCGGGGCCAGGAAGAGGACGACGTTGTGCAGGAGGTCTATCTGGGTCTGCACAAGCTTCAGGGCGGTGTGCAGTACGACCGGTCGAGAGGGCAATTCAGGAACTACCTCATGGTTGCTACGCGCAATGCAGTTCGGACGCGTTTGCGGCAGCAGGCCACCGAACACGGTGACGGTTTGGATCAGTTGGCCGAACCTCGGGCGGATGCCGACTGGGACCACCAGTGGGCGGAATCGATGCTGCAACGGGCGCTTCGTGATCTGCAGCGGGCGATGACGCCGGCGCACTACGACGCCTTCGAGCGGTTTGGGCGTCGCGGCGAATCGGCCGCTGAGGTAGCGAAGGCCGTCGGGATGACTGCCGAGCATGTCCGCAAGATCAAGCACCGTGGCATCCGGTTGCTTCAACAGATCGTGGCCTCCTACGGGCATCCGCCGGGATGAGCGTGCAGACGTGCGGGTATGATCGACGGCTGTGAGTGATCGACCCGGGAGTTCGAATCCAGACGAAACGCAGGACATGCCTCCGCGTGAGCCGGACGGTCCACCGACCTTTGGTGAGCGATTGTCGTCGCTGCCGCATGCCATCGGGCGGTATCGCCTGATCGACACCATCGGGTGGGGCGGCATGGGCGTCGTGTACCGGGCCGAGCAGGATCGACCGCATCGAACGGTGGCCATCAAAGTGCTGCGGCACGAGTGCGCCGATCCGAAGCGTGTGCAGCGGCTCGAGCAGGAGGCCGAACTGCTCGGTCGCTTGCAGCACCCCTCGATCGCCCAGATTTACGATGCGGGTTCCTGGGACGCCGGCCTCGGCGCGCAGCCGTATCTGGTGATGGAGTACATCGAGGGCGTTCCGCTTCTTGAGTTTGTGCGGTCCGCGAATCTCTCCCGGGCCGATCGGATTGATCTCATGATCGGCATCTGCGACGCTGTGCAGCACGCGCATGATCGGGGCGTCATTCACCGCGATCTCAAGCCAAGCAACATCCTTGTGACGGCCGACGGGCACCCACGGGTCGTTGACTTCGGCGTGGCGGCGCTGCTCGACCCCTCCGAGGGCGTGCGGCAGACGATTACCGAGTCAGGCGCCATCGTCGGTACGACTGCCTATATGAGTCCAGAGCAGGCAGCTGGGAACGCCGCGATCGGTGGACCGGCT
>CAZMPA010000184.1:0-4580 GCA_964567915.1 uncultured Isosphaeraceae bacterium
AGGTTGAACACCATGCCCATCTGTTGTTTGATCTGCATCAGCAGGATCTCCAGTTGTGTCTCATCGAAAGCGTGACCATCAGGGAAGCTTGGCGATGTCCTTGTCTTCGTAGATGACCTTTTGTTTGCCGGTTGCGAGCGGCATCTTGCGGATCATCACCGCACAGTCTCGCTCCGAAGGACTCGGGCCCTGGTAGTTGAGGAAGTAGGTCCAGTTGGCGTATCCACCAATCATGGTGGACGGGTTCATCATCACTCGCGTCGGGGCGTTGTTGTTTCCGCCACGGAGGTCACTCATGCCGCGTTCTCTTGCCAGCGGCGAGAACGGCACATTGACGTGACGCTCGGAAGAGTGATAGAAGATCACGCTGCCGCGCGGGATCGTTCCACTGACCACTGCCCGTACGTTTGCGATGCCATTCTCGTTGTAGATCTCAACCCAATCGTTGTCGCAGACGTCGATCTCTCGCGCGTCCTCGTCGTTGATCCAGACGACCTGGCCGCCGCGGAAGAGATTGAGCATCTGCCACGTGTCCCAGAACATGCTGTGGATCGACCACTTGCCGTGCGGCGTGAGGTACCGGAAGACCTTTGACTTCCCGGCTGCCGCCTTGTCGGGCTGACAGTCACCGATCTTGACCATGTCAACCGGCGGCTTGTACGTCGGCAATGCCTCGCCGAGGTCGCGGTACGCATGATGGTCGTAGTAGATTTCCTGGCGTCCGGTCAGCGTGTGCCAGGGCTTGAGGGTCTCGACGTTGAGGGTCCACGGCGCGTACGTTCGGCCTGGGCCTTCAATGGCGGACCAGTGCGGCGACGTCATGCTGCGACGCGGCTGGGATTGGAGGTCCGGATAGTGGTGATGCACTTCTGTATCGCCTTCGACGAGATGCGCAAGCGGCACGCCGCATTGCTTCTCGAGGTTCTTGAACAGCATGTGCGACACTTCGCCGTCGCTCTCGGGCGAGATACGCAGGATGACCTCTGCCACCTGCTGCGCCTTCTCCAGCGACGGGCGTCCGTCCTTCTCGCCGACGAGGTAGCTCTCCTTGAGCTCGTCGTAGACCTGCGTGAGATCTCCCATGATGCCCTTGCATCCATAGCCCTTCGGAGCGCAAACCCGCGGTCCAAACGTCGTGTACTTGTCCAGAATCTTCGTGTAGTCGCGAACGACTGTCTTGACCTTTGGGAAGGTCTTTCCTGGGACCGCTTTCACGTCGCCAGCATGCCAGTCATTGATCTCACCCAACGGCTGAGCCATCTCGTCAGGCGAGTCTGTGATCATGGGCGTCATAACCATGTCTTCAAACTCGCCGGGCAGATGCTTTGCAGCCAGTTCGCTGACCTTCTCGGCGCACGCCTTGAACGAGTTCCAATCGTCTCGCGCTTCCCAGGGCGGGTCGTGCGCAGGCGTAAACGGATGGAAGAACGAGTGCAGGTCACTGCACGTCAGGTCGTACTTCTCGTACCAGTGGGCGGTCGGCAGGACGATGTCGGCATAGTTCGCCGTCGAGTCCATCCGGAGGTTGACGCTGACCATAAGATCGAGCTTGCCCGTCGGGGCATCCTCATGCCAATCGATGCCCTTGATCAAGCCCTTGGAGCGGTCCTCGCCGAGCACGTTGTTGTGCGTACCCATGAGATGCTTGAGGCCATATTCGTGCCCACGCATGCTCGTACCAATCAGATTGCCTCGCCAGACCCAGAGCACCTTTGGATGGTTCTCATCGGCATCGACGTCTTCCAGTGCAAATCGTTCCTTGCCCTGCGTGAACTGCTCGGCCACGAAACTTCCGACTTCCTCGTCGGTCGTGGCTCCGGCGGCACGGGCCTCCTTCAGCAACTCAATGGGATTCTTCTTGTCGATCTGCGGATAGAACGGCAGCCAGCCGTTGCGGACGGCGTACAGGTCGACGTCGGCAACGTGGTTCCCTGCCTTTTCGGGGAACCGTTCGGCCCATGGCGCCCAGATCGGATCGAGTTCCATGCCGTCGTAGCGGTACTGGTCCGTATGGAAGTAGAAATACGAGGTGCTGTTGGCGTGCCGCGGGGTGTGCGTCCAGTCGCTGGCACCACCAAGCGTGCCGATCGCCGCGTATGGACGGATCTTCTCGGTTCCGACATAGTGATTGAAGCCACCGCCGTTGCGACCCATGCATCCGGTCAGAATGCCCATGACGGCCATCGCGCGGTAGATGAGCGGGCCACCGTGGTACCAGTGCAGCACACCGGACCCGGTGATGAACATGCTCTTGCCCTTGGTCTTCTCGGCGTTGTCCGCCCATTCGCGGGCGACGCGAGTGACCATGTCACGGCTGACGCCAGTCTCCTGCTCCTGCCACGCGGGCGTAAACGGAGCAGAGGCGTCGTCGAAGTTCTCCGGATAGGCCCCCGAGAGACCCCGCCGAACACCAACCTGAGCAAGCAGCAGGTCGTAGGCCGTCGTCACGACGACTTCTTCGCCATCCTTGTTGCGGACCCGCTTGACCGGAACGCCACGCTGGTGGGCGACCGCGTTCCTGCCCTTGCCGGGCGTCGTTCCGAGTTCAAGGTCAAACGTGTCGGTGAAGTCGGCAAACTGCACCTGGACTTCCTCGAAGGCGCCGTCCTCGCCCATGCAGGAGAGCATTGGATCAAACTCGGCCCCCGTGAAGTCCTCGCTCTTGAGGTTCCAGCGGCCCGTGTTCTGCTCCTCCCAGCGGTAGCCAAGGGTGCCAACGGGAAGCTTGACGGTATCCGTTCCCTGCTCAAGCTGGACGATCTTCCACTCGGCGTTCTCTTCGCCCGCGTACTCGGCAAAGTCGCTGCCCCGCATGAAGCGGCCCGAGAGATAGGAGCCGTCGTCCTGCTTCTCGAGCTGCACGACAAAGGGCAGATTGGTGAACTGCTTGGTGTACTCGTAGAAGTACGGCGCACGTCGGTCGACGTGGAACTCCTGAAGAATGACGTGGATGCAGGACATGATGAAGGCCGCGTCCGTGCCCGGATTGAGCGGGACCCAAAGGTCGGCGAACTTGGTCATGTCCGAGTAGTTCGGCGCAAGATTGACGATCTTTCCGCCGTTGTACTTGTGCTCTGACGCAAAGTGGGCGTCCGGCGTCCGCGTCATCGGAAGGTTGGATCCCATCACGATCCAGTACGTGCTCTGGTACCAGTCGGCCGATTCGCCCACATCCGTCTGATCGCCCCACATCATGGGCATGATGTGCGGAAGGTCGTGATACCACTCGTAGAAGCTCAGCATCGTGCCGCCGAGCAGATTGCACAGACGGTGACCACCGAGGAAGCTGACCATGCTCATCGCCGGGATCGGCGAGAACGAAGCGAGGTGATCCGGCCCATAGGTCTTGGTCGTGTAGATGATCGCCGCCGCCCAGATCTCAGTCGCCGTGTCCCAACTGCTTCGACGCCACCCGGCCTTGCCGCGAGCGCCGCGATAGGTCGCCTTGCGATCTGCGTCCTCCACGATCGCCGCCCACGCTTCGACGGGGTCCTTTCCGGACGCCCGTTCCTGCTCGTAGTACTCAAGCAGCACGCCACGGATGTACGGGTACTTGGGGCGGACCGGGCTGTACGGATACCAAGACGCTGAAATGCCACGCTGGCAACCGCGAGGCTCGTAGCTCGGCGTGTCGTCGCGAATCTGTGGCCAGTCAGTCTTCTGCAGTTCCCAGCAGATCAGACCGTTCTTGACGAACACCTCCCAGGAGCACGAGCCCGAACAGTTGACGCTGTGGCTGGTACGGACGGTGCGGTCGTAGGACCATCGTTCGCGGTAGAAGTCCTCCCAGTCACGCGGCTCGTCGGCGACGCGGAACCAGCGGGATCCCGCTGCTGTGCTGCCATTGGATCCAACAGTCATGCCTCGGTCTCCTGTGACTTCGGCGAGATGCCGCAGCCGATACGGAAGGCTTCGATGAAGGGGCGAAAGTCACGCGCGGTGCCGTACACCGCGACGACCGACTCACGCCGGATGTCGTAGACAAGGTTGACGACGACGTTGCGTCCGATCGGGTGCTTCCGCTCGGGTCCGCCGGTGACCGGGTCGTCACTCATCGCCTGAATGGCGACGTACATCAGTTCGTCGGGGTGGTGCTGCCACCAGATCTCGAAGTCCCATGCATCAATCCGTACGTGGGCCTCACCCGATACCAGCGATGGGTTGGCCGGATCGATGTCCCACTGCGGCACGGACGGCCAACCCGTCCAATGTTCGTCCGGTAGGTCCATCTCCGGGGATGGAAGCGGTTCCGGGCCGCCCTCACCAAAGCCGGAATCCTCTGCAATGCCGGCTTGCTGCAGGCGAGCGGTATTGGGGTCGAGGACTGGAAGCGAGACGGCGTGATCGTCGCAGCTACCCGCCGGCTGGCCGCAGCCGCAGGTCGTGGTCTCGGCCCTGGGCCAACTCACTCGCACGCGATCGACGCCGTCGAGGCCGCCGAGCTCCCGCTTGATCGCGGCTGCAAGGGCGTCATGCTGATAGGCGTCGCCCTCGGGGGGGGAAAGCCGAACCTGCACGACGGCGGCATCGACTTCGAAGTCGGCCACCAATCCTGCGGTCAGCAGGTCGCTCTTCGTCTT
>CAZMPA010000184.1:4590-4992 GCA_964567915.1 uncultured Isosphaeraceae bacterium
GCCTGCGGGGCGGTCTGCGTTTTCGGCGGGGCCTGCGCCGGCGGTCGCCCCGACACCGCACGTTCAATCGTGACCATGGCCGCCTGCCTCTCCAGTTCGGAATCCACTTCGTGAAAGATGGCACGATAGTGATTCTCGACCACCTTGTCCAGATATCCCCAATTCATTTTTTCCGGATCAATTGGGGCCTGTTATCCGCTTTCTCTGCCCACTATCCGCGCTTTAGCGCCGGACGCCACCGAAATCCGCTCAGCAGTGCCCGCTCTCCCAAAGCGACACCCCGAATTAGAGACAAGATTATCCTGTATTCTCTCAGGCTCGGCCGCCCTACTGCTACGCCCTACTGCTGGACACCCCACCACGGAGCACCAAACCCCCACCCACCGAACCACACCCACCCCC
>CAZMPA010000185.1:0-4984 GCA_964567915.1 uncultured Isosphaeraceae bacterium
ACGGCCGCAGACCAGCGCTCCCAGCACGCTCACTTTCGCCGCCTGACCAGCACCATCTCGAGTGAGACGGTCGCTCGCTGGCAGCGTGAGATGAGCCACGAACAGGCCGCGGACTTCGAGATGATCGCCGGCGCTGAACTCCTCCGGCACGGCTACAAACTGCACGCGAGCTGCTAGCCGCTGGGCACTCCCATCGCTGAGTTTCGGCGGCTGAGCGGCCATTGGTATGCTCCGATTCATGCCGGCCGAACCAACCCTTCATCTTGATGTCGATGCCGTCCCGAGCCACCACCACACCTGGATCGGCGTAGGGATCAAGTGCGTCGGGGCGCTCGCGGCAGTGGGATTGCTGTTTCTGCTTTTCCATTACGTGCTCGCCCCCTATCTCGACTCCATGGAGGTCGCCATCAACCGGCTCGGGGTATGGGGCCCGGTCATCTTTCTGGCCATCTTTCTGGTCGGCACGTCGCTTTTTCTGCCGGAGTCCATTCTGGCCATCGCGGCCGGGGGCATGTTCGGGCTCTGGATGGGCCTTGTCTGGGTGGTGATCGCCGGCACGCTTACGGCAGTATTTATCTTCTGGCTCGGCCGCCGAGTGCTCCGCAATCGCATCGAACGCGTGCTTGAGGGCCACCCCAGGATCAAGGCGGTCGACGCCGCAGCCTCGTCGGCAGGCTTCAAGCTGATGGTGCTGCTCCGCCTCTCGCCCTTGAACTACACCCTGCTCTGCTATCTGCTGGCCGTGAGCCGAGCCAGGTTTCGGCCCTATGTTCTGGCCTGCCTTGGCATGTTCCCGGGCAACCTCTCAACCGTCTATGTGGGATATGCGGCTCGCCACGCCGCAGATCTGGCCCGCGAGGTCAAGCAATCCGGGGGCCACCTCCCCAGCGGCGACAGCATGGTGCACGAGATCACGCTGTTCGGCGGGCTCGCAGCCGCCATCATCGCCAGCGTGGTCGTGGCCCGGATCGCGATGCGGGCCATCCGGGCCGCCGCCGCAGAAGCTGCCGCCACAGCCGCCGAACCTGCTGACTAAGCAGGATTTGGGTTGTTGAGCCGGCCAGAGCGGGGTACGGTGACGAGACTGCCCTGTTGGGGGTACAGATCTCAGGAGAGGAGACCTGAATGTTCACCCGCGTCATGACTGTGCTCGGCCTGTTGGCCGGCGGAACCATCGGTGCATCGGCCAGCCCCGTCGAAATCGTTCCGACCATTGAGGTCCCTTCGATCGACTTCCACGCGGTGGAAGTTGAAGATGCAGTGCGTGAGGCCGCCGGCATGGCGCCTCGCTACGCAATCCCGCATGACGCCGCCATCACGCCTGCCAACTCCGGCATCTGGGAAGTGCTTCCCGACGGCAGGCTGAACTGGCGACTCCGAATCTCTTCGCCGCTCGCGGTTTCCATCAACCTTGGCTTCGAGCGATGGACCTTGCCGCACTCGGCAGAGATGACGCTCTCGACGGCCGACGGCCGCCACTCCAATCGCGGCGAACTGTGGACACCGCCCGTTCCAGGCGACGACATGCTAGTCGCCATCGCAGTGCACCCCAAGGAACGGTCGCTCGTCGAGAACCAGGTCATGCTCACGAGCATCAACGTGGGCTACCGCGGTTTCTACGACATGATCGAGTACAACCGGTCCGGCTCGTGCAACTACGACGTGACGTGCCCCGAGACGGTCGGCTGGGAAGATGAAATCCCCTGCGTCGCCGCAATCTCTACCGGCGGCTCGCTCTTCTGCACTGGCTTCATGGTCAACAACATCCGCAATGACCGCGACCCGCTCTTCATGACCGCCAACCACTGCGGCGTCGGCTCGGGCAATGCGGCGTCACTCGTGACGTACTGGAACTACGAAAACGACCCCGCCGTCAATTGTCCGGGCGCCGGCAACGAAACCGCGCCGCTGGACCAGTTCCTGACCGGCTCAGATTTCCTCGACGCCGGCTCGGCCAGCGACTACACCATTGTCCGCCTGAACAACTCGCCTCAGGAGGACTGGGAAATCTCCTACTGCGGCTGGGACGCGGGCCCGCAGGCCTCGGACTGGTCCGTCGCGATCCACCACCCCAACGTCGACGCCAAGCGGTGGTCGATTGATTACGACGCCAGCGAGATCTATGGCTATGGCAACCCCGGCGATGACCACATTCGAATCATCGACTGGGATCTCGGTACCACCGAGCCCGGCTCATCGGGCTCCCCCCTCTTTGATCAGAACCACCGCGTCATCGGCCAACTCCACGGCGGCTACGCCGCATGTGGCAACGATTCCGAAGACTGGTACGGCCGCCTCTACACTTCGTGGAACGCCGGTCTGAGCGATCACCTCGATCCCGACGGCACCGGCGTGACGGTCTGTGACACGCTGACTGGTCGAGGCCTCATGATCGAGCCGGCGATCGACACCGTGCACGTCTGCCTCGGCGGCTGCGCAAGCCCCGACCCCGATCACGTGCTCTACACCATCGAGAACTCCTCTCCGGACACCATCAACTGGTCCGCATCGGTCAAGGGCAGCCCCTTCCTGAGCATCAGTGGTTCGAGCAGCGGATCCATCGCCCCGCTGGGCACGGCGAATCTCCTGGTGGAGGTCGATGCGGATGGCTGGGCCAACGGCAGCTATCAGTCCGTGCTGTCCATCTTCGACGAGACCAATGACGTTGAAGTTGCCCGGACGCACACGCTTGAAATCGGCCTGACGGGTTTCGACGCCACGCCCGAGCACGACTTCGTCGCTGGCGGCCCACTCGGCGGCCCCTTTGCAACGACGCAGACGTACACCGTAACGAGCAACAGGCCTTCGCCCTTCACGATGTCCGTGTCCGCGGACGTGCCATGGATCTCGATCAACGGCAGCACCGGCCCGGTGGAACTTGAATTGAACGGCACCGGCGACAGCGAAGACGTCGTGGTCGGCTTCTCTGATGCAGCCAACGACCTTCCCGCGGGCCTGGCCTACGGCACCGTGAACTTTGACAATCTGGACCCCGCAGGCGAAGGCGATACATCGCGAGATGTCACCCTCGACGTCGGCCGGTTCACCTACACAGCCTACGACACGCCGATTCCGATCACGGACAACACCGAGATCACGAGCACGCTCGATGTGGGCGACGCCTACTGCATCGGTGACATCGACATTGAACTCGACGTCACGCACACGTACATCGGCGACCTCATCATCGATCTGGAGGCCCCAAGCGGCGTCACCGTGCGGCTGCACGACCGCTCCGGCGCCGGCGACGATGACATCCACGTGACCTATGACGACGACGGCGGCACGCTTCCGGACGGACCGGGCGAGCTGGCGGACTTTGTCGGTGAGATCGTGACCGGAACCTGGACACTGCGAGTCAGCGACAACGCTGGACAGGACCAGGGGTCGCTCGATGCCTGGACACTCAAGATCGCGTCAACAGGCGACGACTGCCCGCCCTCCGCGGAGGATGCCAGCGTCGGCACCGAGGTCGATACGCCAGTGGACATCCAACTCCACGGCGCATCCTCCGAGGGCAACCCGCTTGAATTCCAGGTCACCAGCCTGCCAGGCAGCGGAAGCCTGACAGATCCGGGCTCGGGCCCCATCGGCTCAGTGCCGCACACGCTTGCCTCCTACGGCGATGTCGTGACATACACGCCCGACAGCGGCTTCCTCGGCGAAGACGCCTTCACGTTCCGAACCTATGACGGCGTCTACTCGGACGAGGCGCTTGTCGTGATCGCCGTAGGCGAGGTTCCAAACCCGGACGATTGTCATCAGGCATTTGATCTTGGCAACGGGTCCTGGGACTTCAGTACGCTGAATGCAACGACGGACGGCGATACGCACGGCGAGTGCGACTTCGACGGCCAGACCTATCACGACATCTGGTATCGCTACACAGCGTGCGGTGACGGCGCGTTGACGGTCAGCACCTGCAGCGCGGCCGACTATGACACCGACCTGGTGTTGTATGCGGACGACTGCGGCGGCTCACTGCTTGGCTGCAACGACGATGCCGAGGGCTGCGAGGGGTATACCTCCGAGCTGTCGATCAACGTCACCGAGGGCGACGTCGTCATCATCCGCGTCGGCGGCTGGAACGACGGTGATCAGGGCACCGGCACGCTCACCATCGCCGGTCCCGACGGCGACTGCGGCGGAGAGCCCTGTGATGGCGACCTGACGGGTGACGGAACCGTGGATGTCGACGACATTCTCGAGGCCGTCGCCGGCTTCGGCACGCTATACACTGTCGATGACATTCTGCTCGTGCTGGAGAACTTCGGCAACCCCTGCTGACCGGTTCGCGATCGGTCACGCGGCAAGGGTGCCCAACAGCAGAGCGAGAGGTGTGAAGAGCGCATCGCCCGTGACGAAAGTCGCGGGCGATGTCGTTCAGGAGGGTCCCCCGCTCTACACTGACCGCTTCATGCCCCCGTCTGATGTGCCATTGACGTCGTCGATCCCCGGTTCCACCGGCATTGTGCTGGAGCCGGATCTGCCCATCTGCCAGGGCGACCTTCCGCTTGACCGGTACGAGGAGGCCTTCAAGCCGTACGCCGAAGCGTACCTGGCGCTTCCGGACCGCACGCCCGGGACAGTCCTGCCGTGGCTCGACGGATTCGTCCGTCCGGCCATCGACCACTTCGGCGACTCACTGTTGCTGCTGGCTCACTTCTACATGGGCGGCGAGATTGTCAAACTCGTGGAGCGATATGGAGGCGCCGTAGCCGACAGTTACGTCCTCGCGCTGCAGGCGATGCGGCATCCTGACAAGAAGGTGATCGTCGAGTCGGCCGTGCACTTCATGGCCGAGACCGTATCGATCCTCGCGGCCGAAGATCAGTCCGTGTGGATCACCAATCCTCGCGCCGGGTGCACGATGGAATTGAGGGCCAAGGACTGGGCGGGCAACCCGATCGCTGCGCAGCTTGAGGAACGCTACGGAGTCGAACTCGCAACCGTCGCGTACATGAATACCTCCGGACGCCTCAAG
>CAZMPA010000186.1:0-4863 GCA_964567915.1 uncultured Isosphaeraceae bacterium
AGCAAGTATTTCTATTTGTAACTATCAAATTGCCACAGCTCGCCCTCTTCGGCTGGGGGGGGGGGGGGGGTTTTGGGGCGGGGGGGGGCCACCGGCCCCCTGGGCGGGTGCGGCCGCCCGCTCCGCTTTCTTCCACACCGCTCGACCCACACCACAGGCCGTCGGCACACACCGCGTCAGGTGGCCCGGCGACGCCAGGCGATCTGACCAGAGAGCCCTCGCGTGGCGATTCGCCGCGTGGAGGCCCCTCAGAGGCCTCAAGTGGCCCCGAAGGGGGGGCATGAGTGCCCCTCATGGGGGCGTATCGTACTACTACATGTTGTGTCATCAAGATCCGCACATACCCAATCTTGTGAATTGGGGCCGCTGGGAGGGTCAAATCGCCTGCTCGGCGGACCTTAGCCATCGCGCACTTTCTGCGCAGGGCGGTGGATGACTTGTCGATATCCCAACTCTCGGGCCTGCAAGGGGCCATTGGGCGGGTTTCCGGGCCCTCAGGGGGGGCCCTCGGTAGCATCCCCGCATGACCGCCTCATCTGACCTCCTGGCAGGCCTGACGCCGCCCCAACAGGCCGCTGCAGCCCACCGTGATGGGCCGCTGCTGGTGCTGGCGGGGCCCGGCTCGGGCAAAACAACGGTGGTGACCCGAAGAATCGCCTTGCTGCTTGAGCAGGGTGTGCCTCCGTGGGCCGTGCTGGCGTTGACGTTCACGAACAAGGCAGCCGGAGAAATGCGTGACCGTGTGCAGGCATTGATTGGCCCAACCGGCGCGCGTGGGCTGACGATCTCCACGTTCCACGCGTTTGCAGCCCGCCAACTCCGCTCCATGGGCGACCGGATCGGCGCGCCCGATGACTTCACCATCTTTGACGCTGCCGACCAGAAGGCTGCCGCCAAGGAGTCGGTGATCGATGCGTGAATGGAGTCGTCAAACTGGCCGCGCGCGTCGGTGCTTGCCTCGATTGGGCGAGCGAAGCAGTCGCTGCGTTCCCCACGCGAGGTGGAGTCGGCCGCGGGCGACTTTTACACACGCTCGCTGGCGAGAATCTACACGGCCTACCAACGCATCCTCGAGCGTTCCCACGCCGTCGACTTCGACGACCTGCTCAGGCTGCTGGCGGTGGCGCTTCGAGATGATGCGGGCCTGCGTGAACATCTTGGCGGTCGGTTTCGCTACCTGATGGTGGACGAGTATCAGGACACGAATCACGCCCAGTTCATCATCGCCACGGCCATCGCCCAGGCGCACGGCAACATCTTCGTAGTCGGCGACCCGGACCAGTCGATCTATGCATGGCGTGGGGCGGACATCTCCAACATCCTGGACTTTGAGTCGCAATACGCCGCCGCCGTGTCGATTTCGCTGGGAAGAAACTTCCGAAGCACGTCGCACATCGTCGAGGCGTCCGCGGGCCTGATCGCGTGCAACGAGTCTCACCGCGCCCGCGACCTGCACACGGAACTTGAGGGTGGCGATCAGCCAGTCCTGCTGACGGCACTCGATGAGCATGATGAGGCCCGCGAGGTCGTGGATCGGTTCAAGCGGCTCCACGACGAAGAGGACGTGCCGTGGAACGAAATGGCCGTCCTGTACCGGCTCAATGCCCTGAGCCGCGTGGTTGAGGAGGTGTTTCGCAATGCCGGTGTTCCGCACGTCGTCGCCCGCGGCACGGCCTTCTATCAGCGTAAGGAAATCAAGGACGCCCTTGCCTACCTGCGAGTGATTCGTAACGAGTCGGACGACATCTCGCTGCGCCGAATCGTCAACGTGCCGGCTCGAGGGATTGGCGGCACCAGCATGGATCGGCTGGAACGCTTCGCCGCCCGCCGCGACGTGACCCTGATTGAAGCGATGCGTCGGTGCAACGAAGTGGACGGTCTGACCCCTCGTTCGATCAAGGCCATCGGCCGGTTTACGACGATGCTTGACGAGTGGAAGCGGGTGCTGTCGGGCTCGCTCATTGAGATTGGGCTTTCGGATCTGGTGGCTCGCGTGCTCGACGAGTCGGGCCTGGAGGCCATGCTCCGAGCCCGCTCCGGTGAAGAGGACGCGGATCGGCTTGCAAACCTGCAGGAATTGGTCAGCGCCGCGGCGGACCGTGACAGCATGGCCGAGAGCGATGGTTCGGCCGCAGTCCGGCTTGCCGAGTGGCTTGAGTCGATCTCGCTCGTCGCTGACGCCGACACCATCGATCCGGAGCAGGGCGCGGTCACGCTCATGACGCTGCACGCGGCCAAGGGGCTGGAGTACGACGCGGTTGCCATCATCGGATGCGAGCAGGGCATTCTGCCGCACGCCCGCGCGAGCGACGACATGGCGCAACTCGAAGAGGAACGCCGACTCTGCTACGTGGGCATGACCCGCGCCCGCCACCATCTGCTGCTGTGCCGAGCAATGTCCCGCACCCAGCGTGGCATTCAGGAGCGGCAGGCTGAGAGCCGGTTCTTCGGCGAGATTCCGGGTGAGTCGGTACGGCGTATTGAGCCGGATGATCCATGGGGCGCGCCGCCGCCGATCATCACCGTGCATCCGGGGCAGCCAGTCCGTCATCCACGCTTCGGGCTGGGACGCGTCCTTCGACTCGGGCGAAGGCCACAGGGAGCGACGATCACCGTGGACTTCGTGGAGTTCGGACCAAGGACGCTCCCAGCGGCGCACGCTGCGCTCGAGCCGACCGACGGCGGCGCGTGATGCCCACGCCGCTGGACCCAACGCCGTTGCTGGAGGACTGTCGTGACGCCGGGTTCGCCCTTGCCGGTGTGGCTGCTGCGACGGACCCGCCGCATGCAGGCTCGCTCCAGTCGTGGCTGACCGAAGGGTTGCACGGGTCCATGGGCTGGATGGAACAGCACACCGAGGTGCGGTCGGACCCCGCAGCGTTGCTTGACGGCGCTCGCTCGGTGATCTGCGTGGCGGATCGCTACGAACCGCCTGCCGAGGATGAGGCGGCCCCGGGCCGGGTCGCCGCGTACGCGCGAGGCAGGGACTACCACCGCGTCATCAAGCGGCGGCTGCATGGTCTGGCCGACGCGTGGCGAACGCGGCATCCGGGCGCCGAGTTTAGGGTGTGCGTGGACACGGCGCCACTGCTCGAGCGGCCCGTTGCCGAAGCGGCCGGGCTTGGGAGGATCGGAAAGAACAGGGTTCTCATCGATCCGGGAGTCGGCTCCTGGATGCTGCTCGGCGAGGTTGTCACGACGCTCGATCTTCGACCGACGCCGGGAGCGGGGGAGGACCCCTGCGGCACGTGCACGCAATGCATCGACGCGTGTCCAACCGGGGCGCTGTCGCCGTGGACCCTCGATGCCCGCGTCTGCATCTCGGCGCTGACGATCGAACACAGGGAGGAGATCCCGGAGCCGCTCCACCCCGCAATGGGCGACTGGCTGTTCGGGTGCGACGTCTGCCAGACGGTATGCCCCCACAATGCGCCAACCAGCCGAACCCGTGCGGAGCCAGTACGGGCTGACTACACGCCGCGGTATACCCAGTTGGATGTCGACGCTGTGCTTGACTGGGATGCGGACGACCGCGTGCAGGCGCTTGCCGGGACCTCGGCAACCCGGGCGACGCTCGACATGTGGCGCCGCAACGCCTGCATCGTCGCCGGCAACCTGTTGGCTCGCGATGCCCGGTCACCGCTGGCGGCCCGCCTGCGTGACATCGCATCGGATGTGGGAGAGCCTCCAATGGTGCGGGCGGCCGCGGCTGCGGCGCTGGGTCGAACCGTCGGGGACTGAACGCCGCTACTCGGCCGGTGTCTGCTCGTCTTCAACGACGCCAAGCAGCAGGGCACTGAGGTCGCCGCCGAGTCCCGAAGCGAGGTTGGCAGCGGCATCTCTGGCGCTGGACGCAGACTGGGCGGCTTCGTCCAGGCGGCCTTGAAGGACCTGTCGGGTCTCGCCCCATCGGCCCGAGACATCCTGCACATCGCCAATCGATGAGACGATCTCAAGCAGTTGGATGGCGTCGGCCAGTCTTGCTTCACGCTCCTGGGCAATTGTCAGGATGGCAAGCTGGACTCGAATGGCCGCCAGGCGGTCAGCGTCCTTGGCGGTTCGGTCGGCGCCTCTCGACGCCTTGTTCGCTGCGGTGGCTGCCGCCTCGAAGTGCTTGAGCGTGGATTCGTAGTCCTGCTGCGTCGAGCCAGTCAGCAGTTCGATCAATGAAGAAGCCTTCGCCCCGAGGTCGGCGGCGAGCAAGGAAAGGTCACGATGCGCCGATTCGGATTGGGCCCGCGTCGCGTCGGCCAGACTTCGTGTGCGGTCGATCTCTCCGTCCACGACCGTCAGAAGATCAGCCGCAGCGATGACCTTGAGGTCCAACTGGTCGAGCACCTGCCGGTGTTGGAGTTCGATTTCCGCGGCCCGACGTTCAAGGTCCGCCTCGATATCCGCGGCCTTCAATTCGAGTGTCGCTGCTTCAATGCGGAGTGGCTGTCCATTGACGCCGTCGACGCCATCGGCTTGGGTGCGAAGGTCGGCCGCCTTGACGCGAAGCGCCAGAGAGTCGGCCTTTGCGCGGGCGTTGGCGGACTCCAGGGCCTGGAGGTCTGGCATGCGGTCGGCATGGAAGCGGGAGGCCGCTTCGTGCTGGTGGGTCGTCGCCATTCTGACCGCTTCGAGTTGATCGGTTGCCAGATTGGAGACCAGCGCGTCGTGATGCTTGGCATGCCCCATTCGCCGTTCCGCGGCCGCGGCGTACCCGGCAATGGTCAGGGCTGTCGCGGTCGCCTCGTCCCGAGCGGCCATACCGGCCCTCCAGGACAGGTCACCCAATCGCAACTCAGCCTTGCTGATCAGCCGCTGAGCACTGGCATCGAGCGACTTGGAGCCGCCTCGCATGCCGCGAAGGTCACAAAC
>CAZMPA010000187.1:0-4797 GCA_964567915.1 uncultured Isosphaeraceae bacterium
GCGGTCCGGCGAGCGGTGGTTGATCCTGCTCTCCGTCGGGCCGACCGCCACCGGCCCGGACGTCGTGATCGGAGACGATCCCGAGCCGCCGCCGCCGGGCGTGGTCTGCGTTGTCCGATCTGCTGCCGCAGACCGGCCGATCGAGGCCGCGGCCCAACTCACCATGGCCGTCACGCTGGACGACTTTGAACATCCGCCGGGCTGGCCGCAGCGGTGCGTTCGCGCTGCCGCGGGCGGACAAGGCGATGCCATGACACTCTTGCTCGCCGCCACGGCCCGGACCGCCGCCGATGCTTGAGTTGATTCATGCATGGGCCGGAACCGGCGCCGAGGGAGGCTTTCGAACAGTTCGCCGCTCACCAGGCATCAGCGACGGAACAGCCGCCTTGCTGGTGGACCGCTCAGGAATGGACGTCTCGGACCCCCCCGCCCCTCCGATCATCGCCTACCGCCTGCTGCAACTTGACGGCGTGCCGACTGCCGTCCTCTCGCGGATCGTGCAGACACCGGGCCCGTCGCCAGCGCGGCCTGGGCGACTGGCGCACCACGTCGTGCTGCGGCCGGACGAGCGACCGGAGTGCGGCCCCGCAGCGCTCCTCGCGGGCGTGTGGCTCCCCGACCGCTGGGACGACACGCCGACAATATTGCCTGCGGGCCCGCCCCAGGTACCGCCCTGCGAACTGGATTCGGCCTGGGTGGACTTTGTCTCAAAGCGAGTGGCCTCGTGCCCCCAGGCCTGGAGCCCGCAGCGGTCCTCGCAGCAGTGTCGGCGGGCATGCAGGCAGACGCCCGCTGGGACATGACATTCATGTGCAATGGATTCCGCAACCTCGACGGCGTGCTGCTTCGAGCCGTCCCCGTCGACTGCCTCGCCGCTGAACATCTGGCCAACGCCGGCGAGGGGATGGCCCTCCCGCTTGCGGGACCGCCGCCCTCGGCCCAAGCAGACCCGAGCGATGAGATCACAACACCGGACATTCCGCTCAGACTGGAAGACAAGGACGGCCCACCGGTCCTGCTCGTCACACTGGCGATTCTGGCACTGATCGCGCTGGCCGCTGCAGCGTGGTCCCTTGGAGTCTTTGGACCGTGACACTTGCCGAACAAGTGCAACACGCGGTGACGACGCCCAATGAAAGCGTCAGCGACGTCTTCGCCGCTGCGAATCAAATGGTCTCGCGGTGCGTATCGTGGCTCGAACGGGGTCTCGTCTTTGAGGCAGCCGCGCTCAATGCCGACGCTGGCAACCTCATCGGCCTGCTGATCCGGCTGAGCACTGGCCCCATACCGGTGCCCGAAGGACTGGCCATCCCGAACACCCAGATGCTCGACCGACTCGCTCGCCTGCCTGCGATTGCCGCCGACCACCGCCGTGAGTTCTCGGCATGGGTCGCTGCGAACCTCACGGACGGCCCGCTGCTGGAACGACTCGCAGCCATCAGCCGCCTGCACGCGCTCGACCCAACCAACCCGGCCTGGCGGTCCAGCCATGAACAGTTGGAGCACGGCGCCGTCGCCATCTGGAATGACGAGGTCGATCGGTGCATCGCCGAAGGAGACGCCACGTCGCTCGCCGCTGCCGGAAGGCAGGCTGACGCCATGATGCTCCTGACGCCAGGAGGGCAGCGGCTTCTCCACAAGATCGACGCAGCACAGGGGCAAGCTGCCAGGGACGCAGCCAAGGCGGAACTGACCGCCACGGCGGATCGCCTCCATGTGGCCTGGGCAGCCATGGACTTTGACACAGCCCGTCGGTTGCTCGCCGAGTGGAAGCGTTTCGACCAACGCACGAACTGTGGGGACGACACGGACATTCGCGGCGTGGCGACCTGGATCGAGGCCGAGTCTCACAAACGACGCCGCCAGGCGCACGTTCAGGACTTGATCGCCGATGTCGTGCGGGCGCTCGACGAGTTGGAGCCCCTGAGTGTCGTTGAGCAGCGATACGCCACGCTTCTGCGCGAAGCTGACCACCTTCCTTCCGCGGTGGAAGCACGTGTCTCACACCGCATTGCCGAAGGGCGGCGACAACGTGCGCGGCGTTATGTCGTTTCGATTCTCACCATCGTCGCGGTTGCATGCCTCGTCACGACGGCCATGGTCGTTCGGCAACGAAGCCTTGATCGGTCACGGGCTATCACGCAATTGGCAGCATGCATCGACTCCAATCTTGAAGAGGGCCGGCTCCGAGAGGCGGTGGATTGCTGGGACGAGGCAACACGCAAGGACCTCACGGAGGCACCCCAGGTATCTGCAAGGCGAGCGGCAATTGACCGGGCCATCCTCGATCTGGAGGATGCCGAGCGACGGATCGTCCAGCAGATCAAAGAGATTCAAGGCGACCTGAGCGCCGCACAGCTTTCACTGGAAGAGGTAGACGCGTATGCCAATCGGCTCGCTGAACTGGAGCCAGATGTCCCACGCGGCTCGCAGCCGTTGCATGCCGCCGTGCTCGCGGAAGCAACTGCCCGCAAGGGCACGCTGATTGAGTCGCTCCGCCGCGAGATCAAGGCCGAATTGGCCCGCATCGAGCATCTCGCTCCAGAGGGACACGTGGCCGCTGCAGACCTGCCGGCGTGGCGAGCGAGGCGGTCCGAGCTCGCCCGCGCACTGGACACGCTGGCCGAGGTCGATCTCAAGAACGGGCTCGCCGGAACCGACCTGCAAATGCGAGCCGCCCGGCTGGACACCCGCCTCCGCGACCTGCACACGGCTGCTATGCAGCGTATTGAGCAGCTGGAGGAAGTCGAGACGGTGGCCGCCGAGCTGCGTCGTATCCCGATCAGTGAGGCAACCTGGATTGCCGCGTGGCAGCGTCTCCTTGAACTCAATCCAGCCTTTGTTCACAACATTGATCCGAATGCATGGACCGAAGCCAGCGAAGCGGCGCTCGCCGCGCAGGCCACAGCGCACTGGCGGGACCACGTGCTGCCGATCGTCGAGCAAGCGGGCATTCTGCGATTGGACGCGCCCGTCAGCGCCGGTGCCGCAGGCCGGGCGGGCACGACGCTTCGCGCCCACTTGGATCTTCACGACCAGTATTCGCCATACCACGACGTCGCTGAGCACCTGGCCGATCTGGCGGCCGCCGTGCAGGACCAGGCCAGCCGAGGCAAGCTCCGCCAGGCCGTCACGGAAGCCGGCCTGCTGAATCTGCACCGCGCGCCGCAGGCAGGCGGATATCGCTACCTCCGGCCGGAGCCCGGCCTCTGGCTCCGAGTCGATTCAACGCTCGATCTTGGCATGAAGCCCTCCTCGCTGGTCCCACTCTCCGCAGATGACTTCAACAGCCTGTACGCATCACCGGCCGTGTCGCCCATATCCAGCGCCTTGCTGCGTGGACTGGACGCGTGGGAGCGGTACGACGTACCGAGCGATGCGGCCATCCTCAACCTCATGACCGCCGTGGAGGCGGTGAACGAAGCGGACGACCTGCTGCGGCTCGCAGCGATTCGCACGCTCTGGCAAGCCCTGCTTGATCAAGGCGTGCCAATGTCCAGTGAGCTTCGCGACGCGGGCTCAGCGTGGCTCGACTCGGTTGAGCGAGAGGCTCCGGGAGCGGCGCAGGCCGACTGGCCTCGCTTGGCACAATCTGACGACGCATCGGATGACAACAGACCGCAGATGCAGATACGGAGGCAAGCTCGCTACGCAGCGGGAAACGCGCCGTCCTCCGAGATGATCGAGCGGCTGCACACCGGAGCCCTGCGGCGGGCCACCGGTCAGGCCGGGGTGCGAGTCATCGGCGGCGTCATGACGCCCGACATCGGCGGGCGGCTGGTCGTGGACCTGATCGACGATTCGCTCGCCCGCGGCGAGGTCCTGGCTCATGACGGGCGACGGTGGCGATGGGTACCACTTCCACCGTTGAGCGATGGCGACACGCTTTCTCCGCCCAAGGGCGTGCCCCTCGCGCCGACTATCATCTTCACCACACCATGAGTCCCGACGCACCAACAGGCACGCCCGCATGGAACCAGACACCCACGGAAGTCCTTTCGTGGGCAAGGAGCGATCCCGAACGCAAGTTCGGTCTTCCGTCCGGACGATTTACGACTCCCTCGGCGACCTCGTCATTTCTGGCCGGCCTCATTCTGATGGGCGTGATCTACGGCACCACCTGGGCAGTTCGCGGCACGCCGTGGGGCCATGTCATCTGGCAGTACCTGACGGCGTATGCGGGCATTCCGATTCCGATCATGCTGCTCACCTGTTGGTCGGCCGCGATCATTCTGCTCAAGGCCGGCAAGATCAGCGCGCAGCGAAAGGCGCTACGACTGCGCTTCATGCCGGCCGACCCGGGCTTTGTCCTCTCCGTCGCCACGGTTGACCGCGTCATCGACGCCGTCGAGGGCGGCGTCGACGAGCCGCACCGGTTTGTGCTGCTCGACCGCGTCCTGACAGCCCTCAAGTCGATCCGAAACATTGGCCGCATCGCGGACATCGACGAGATGCTCAACTCCGCTGCCGAAGCCGACGACGATTCAATGGACAGCGGGTACACCATCGTGCGAGGATTCATCTGGGCCATCCCGGTGCTCGGTTTCATCGGGACGATCATCGGACTCACCGAAGCCATTGCGGGGTTCGGCGGCGTGCTTGAAGCAAGCGAATCAACGCTCGACACGCTGGCACTCAAGCTCACCGAAGTCATCGCGGGCCTCAAGACTGCGTTTGTCACGACCGGCGAGGGTCTCATCGCCGCCCTGCTCCTGCATCTGGCGGCCACGTTTACTCGCAGAGGTGACGAGCGACTCCTGGACGACTGCCGCCAATACGCCGCCCGGAACATCACGG
>CAZMPA010000188.1:0-4788 GCA_964567915.1 uncultured Isosphaeraceae bacterium
TTGAGTGAGGCCGCGCAGGTTCTCGGTCGTCATCAGGGCCTCGAGGTCCTGCTTCTTGACGCGAGCAGCGGCTTCCTCGAAACGGTCGAAGACTTCGGGCAGGGCCTGCGACAGGATGCCGCTCGCTGCGCGGTCCACGGTGCTCGGGGGTCGAGACTTTGTGCACGCCGCAAACTGGGCGGGGCCCGACGCCGAGATCCGCCTCTTTGGCGAGCCGGGGGAACTGCGGTGGGGGGTCGAGAACTTCGCCGAACATGCCGAGTCACACGTCGACAAGGATGAGTTCGAGGCGGTTGCTCGGCAGGCAACTCCTGAGCGGCCGGTCATGCTGATCGCGACGTTTCCGGAGTGGCGTTCCAGGTGGATCGACGGGCTGGTCGGGGACGGGGCCCTCGAGCAACCCGCAGTCGTGATTGACCGAAATGTCTATCTCGCGGTGTGGCCGGCCGAGGCCGTGGACGAGCCCTGACGGGTATCTTCCTGTCAGCAAGGGAGGGCTCAAGTGCCGACGGTCCGGTTCACACACACGATTCAACGGCATGTGCCGTGTCCCGACCGACGGGTCGACGGCGGCACGGTGGCCGAGGCGCTTGAGGCGTACTTTGGCGATGCCCCTGCCGCGAGGTCGTACGTGCTTGATGATCGAGGCGCCTTGCGGCACCACATGGCGATCTTTGTAGACGGTTCGCCACTCTCTGACCGGGTGATGTTGTCCGACGGGTTGTCGGACACATCAACCGTAGACGTTTGGCAGGCGGTTTCGGGCGGATAGGAGATGACGATGGACTCGACGATGCTGGTGGCAACCCGGAAGGGGCTCTTCGAATACGAGCGGTCTGGCGGAGCGTGGCGTGTGCTGCGGCGGAGTTTCGTCGGAGACAACTGCGTCATTGCGATGAGGGATCCTCGCGATGGCGCCACCTACGCGGCGCTCAATCATGGGCACTTTGGTCAGAAGCTCCACCGCTCTGGCGATGGCGGCCGCACGTGGACGGAGATCGCCTGCCCGGTCTATCCCGAGCCGCCGGCCGACTACACGCCGGAGCCGCCCATGGAGGGTGAGCCGGTGCCCTGGCGGCTCAAGATGATCTGGTAGCTGCGCCCCGGCGGCGAGCCTGGCCGCCTCTGGTGCGGCACACTTCCTGGCGGGCTCTTCCGAAGCGATGATCGGGGCGACTCCTGGACGCTGGTTGACTCGCTCTGGATGGATCCGCTCCGCGAGAAGTGGTTCGGCGGCGGCGCGGACGAGCCCGGCTTGCACTCGGTCTGCGTGCACCCGGACGACCCCAATCGTCTGGCCGTCGCCATCTCATGCGGTGGCGTCTGGCACAGTGAGGACGGGGGCGGGGCGTGGTCGGTCGGTGCCAAAGGGATGCGGGCTGAGTACATGCCACCCGAGATGCAGTTTGAGGAGCACTTGCAGGACCCACACCTCATGGTGCAGTGCCCCGCAGATCCGCAGCGATGCTGGGTGCAACACCACAACGGCATCTTCCGATCGGACGATGGGGGGCGGTCCTGGACCGAAATCACCGATGTCGAACCCTCGACGTTTGGCTTCGCGGTCGCCGTGCACCCCTCCGATCCAGACACAGCCTGGTTCATCCCGGGCATCAACGACGAGAAGCGGGTGCCGGTCGATGGCGCGCTGTGCGTGACCCGCAGGCGCGATGGCGGCAAGTCCTTTGAGTCGCTCCGGACCGGCCTTCCTCAGGAGGATGCCTGGGACATCGTGTATCGGCACGCATTCGATGTGGATGGGACCGGCAGCCATCTGGCCTTCGGTTCCACGACCGGAAATCTGTGGGCATCGGAGGATGGTGGTGACTCGTGGGCGCACATCACGGGCACGCTGCCACCGGTGTACAGCCTCGAGTTCGCCACGCCACGCTGATATGATGCCCCGTCTCCCGGAGTGGGAGGAGGCGAAGAAGGACCATCATCCATGAGCGACTGCTGCACCACTGGACCCACCGTGCTCGTTACCCGGCAAGCCCCCGACTTCACAGCGCGGGCCGTCCTGCCCGACGGCACGATTGGGGACCTGACGCTCTCGTCCCTCCGGGGCCGGTACGTGGTGGTGTTCTTCTGGCCGCTCGACAACACGTTCGTCTGCCCGACTGAGATCATCGCGTTCCACAATCGCCTTGACCAATTCAAGGGCAAGGGCTGCGAGGTCGTCGGTGTGAGTATTGATTCGGTGTTCTCCCACATCGCGTGGCGGAACACAGCCGTCGAAGATGGTGGCATCGGCCCGGTCGGCTTCCCGATGGTCTCGGATCTCAAACAGGAGATCTGCTCGGCCTGGGGCATTCAACATCCCAACGGACCGGCGCTCCGTGGCACATTTCTACTGGACAAGGACGGCGTCGTCAGGCACCAGGTCGTCAACGACCTTCCGCTTGGCAGAAACATCGATGAGGCGCTCCGAATGGTCGACGCGCTGGCGTTCTTTGAGGAGAACGGCGAAGTCTGCCCGGCGGGTTGGACACAGGGCGAGGACGCGATGAAGCCGAACGCCGAGGGCGTCGCCGACTACCTGGCGGCGAAGGCTGGATCGCTCTGATCAACGCTTGGCGTTTCGTGCTTCACGGATCTTGAGTTGGATGTGCCAGTAGTACTGCGCCTTCAGTTTGGCGAAGACGAAGCCTGCGCGGCCATCCAGAAAGCCCCGCTTGAGCACGTACGACAGTACGAAGTAAGCGGCGGGAAACCAGCACTTCTCAATGCGGCGATACTTGGACCGCTGCCTGTCGGTGAGCGCCGCCCAGGCCGGGTCACCTTTCGGGCCGAGGGCGAGGTACCGCCGAGCCTCCCAGGACGAGTAGTCGTTGTGTTTGCCCAGATACGACTCAAGCCCCCGCCGATCGTCATGATCGATCGGCGAATGGATTGTGCCGATGGATCCCTCGAGCACCGGGTGCTCATGAATTTCCATGTCCAGATGGCTCCACCGATCCTCGTCGATGCGTTCATACCGACCAACATCCGGCCGAAAGAGCGCCAACTTGGCGAATGGATCACCATGCCGAAGAAAGCGGCCCAGAAACCAGTTGTGAAACGTCAGCCAGTACCCGACGTTTGAGGTGGACCGGACCGCTAGATCGACTTCGTCGCAGAAGTCGTCGGTGATGAACTCGTCCGCATCGAGAAAGCGCACCCAGTCGGTCTCCAGTGTGTGGTTGTCGAGGAACCAGTTTCGCTTCTTCGGGAACTTGCGGTTCCATCGAAACTGGACGACCTCGGCGCCGCAGTCGGCCGCGACCTGCTCGGTCCCGTCGTCACTCCCCGAGTCGACGACGTAGATCCTG
Source organism: uncultured Isosphaeraceae bacterium (assembly GCA_964567915.1). Taxonomy (GTDB): domain Bacteria; phylum Planctomycetota; class Phycisphaerae; order Phycisphaerales; family SM1A02; genus UBA12567. The sequence continues at coordinate 3,312 of CAZMPA010000188.1, forward strand.
GCGAATCGCGAAAGGCGTTCGAGGCATCGCGGCAGATTCTTCGCCTCATTCTTGACCGGAACCACGACGCTGACGGGGATCGGATCGCTCATGGGTGCTCCTGTGGGAGCCGGAATGGTACGGCGCCGGGCCCCTCGCCCCGTGAGGCGCAGGGGCACCGGCGCGCATGGCAGAGCGAGTCAGGGCTCCGTCAATTCACTGTGAATCACATCGAGCAGCGTCTCATTGCGGTCCGCCGTGATTTCCCAGAACATCACACCGCCCAGGTCGAGCGACTGGACGTAGTCGATCTTGTGTCCCATCGACTCCGCGTCGTCATAAGAGATGAAGTGGCCGCCGTTCTCGGTAGCGCTGTACAACCAGGGAACCTTCGCGGCGTCGTCCCAGTGGCGAACGTAGGAGCCGACCGAGATGAACGACTCAATCTCTGTGAAGTCGTTGACGCCCGTGGCGCCGCTGGACCAGTCGTCCCACGTCCCCGGGGGGACACTGGAGGCCGACTGGAAGAGACCACCGTTTGCACTGGAGACGCCTCCCCAGGCGCGGCCGTAGAACGGCACGCCCATGACGATCTTGTCACTGTCGACACCGGCGTCCAGCCAGGGCTGGACCGAACCGGCGGAGTTGTAGTGGAGGCGGACATCGTCGTTGGCGGACGGATTGTCCGGATTGGAATGCAGACCGGAGTGATGCCCCGCGATGGAGAGGTCCCAGGCGCCCATGAAGTCATAGGACATGGTGTTGACCCAGTCACAGATCTCAGCGATCTCAGCGAGTTCATAGTGCTCCAGCTTGTCCACGCCGCCAGCGGCGGCAATGGTCAGAAGGTACGCGCGGCCATCCGCAGCCTCGGCAGCGTCGAGTTGGTCTCGAAGCTCCCGCAGCAGCAATGTGTAGTTCTCGCGATCTTCCGGGCGGTACGTGTTTCCGGCCAGGCCGCAACACACCGGGTACTCCCAGTCGAGATCGACTCCGTCGAAGTTGTAGGTGCGAATGAAGTCCACACACGATTCGGCGAAGATGAAGCGTGACGCCTCCGTTTGGGCGACGTCGCTGAACTTGCCCGACCAGGTCCAGCCGCCGACCGAGATGAGCGTCTTGAGGTGTGGGTGGGCTGCCTTCAGCACGTTGTTGATCTGGTTGTACGTGCCTCGATAGGGCTGGTCCCAGCTGTCGCCGGGGTACGACTTGTCGATGGCGGCATACGGGTCGCCAAGGGCGATGCGGCCATCGTCGCCAATGTTTGCAAAGGCGTAGTTGAGGTGCGTGATCTTGTCGGCCGGGATGTCGGCAGGCTGGTAGTCGCGGCCATAGATCCCCCACTCGATGTAGTACGCGACGATGCGATCGTCCGGATCTACCGGTCCGCCGCCGCCATCGCCGCCGCCGCCGCCGTCACCGCCGCCGTCGCCGCCGCCGTCGCCGTTGTCGCCGCCGTCACCACCGCCGTCCCCCGTGTGGCCCGCGGCACCCCCCC
>CAZMPA010000189.1:0-4742 GCA_964567915.1 uncultured Isosphaeraceae bacterium
GCATGGCATGTTTGTGCGTACGAAGCAGGAGCGGCGCCAGTCTGGGCAGCATGTATTCCTGATTGAGCATCTGCAGCCCGCCCATGGCGATGGCCACGCCAAGAATCGGCGCCGCCACCCGGCGAAGGCTCAATCCACACGCCGCCAGCGCGACCAGTTCGCGGTGCCTGCTCATCTGGGAGAGCGTGAAGGCCGCGGCGCCAACGAGTACGACCCCGTACAACCAGGCATAGAACTGGAACAACTGCGGAAGGTGGTAGTTCGCCGCGTAATACAGCGCCAGTCCCAGCCGACTGAGCCATCCGGCGTCTTCGCCAAGATCCTTCTCGGCTGCCTTCGTGAACTCATCCAGGTTCAGAATGATGTCCACGGTGGCCGCGAACAGGTACAGGGCGGCGAACAGCAGGACGAAGTTCAGCAGCACGCGAGCGGCAATGTGGCGGTCGAGTCTGGTCATGGCTCAGTGCTTGGCGAGCCTCCACCAGCCAATGGCGGCGATGGCCGCGAGTATGACGTTGCCGCTCCACATGACGGTCAGGCCGGCTGCGGGATCGCCCTGCCTGATGAACCCTCCGCCTCCCGAAATCAGCACCAGATTGAGGAGCGCCGGAATGAAGCCGACCAGGTAGATGGACAGTGGTTGGGCGGACCGCATGTTCAGCGCGAGGATGGCGCCGAGAATCGGCAGCAGGCCTGCTGTCACGGCCATTGCCCACCGCCGCCACAGTCGGCTGACGACTTGGCCATGCAAACTTGTCGTTGCGGCATCAATGCCCCGAAGCGAGGACGCTACAGCCTTGGAACGGCCCTCCGCCGCCTTGGCAGCGGCGAGCAGGTCACCGGTCGATTGACCCCCATTGCCCTGGTCAGCGTCAAACGGCAGGAGATTGGCAATCGTCACGGCCGCGCGGTGGTTCGCGCGGGCCGCGTCGGGGGGGTCGTGTACTTCGACGTCGTCCATCGTCAATGCCAGCCGCCGGTCCCGCCCGTCCAGACCGCCGTCCTGCAGAGTCAGCAACGCACGCTTCGGAAGGAAGGTCCGGAGTGCCGCGCCGTCCGCGTCGTACTCGGTGATGCGGACCGAGCCACCCTTCTTCGCGTGAAGTGCGCCGCCTCTGAGCCGCGCCGCATCGACCCGCCACGTGTGTCCGGTTCGGTCGGCGACTGGAATGTCAACCGCTCCAGTACTCCGCAGACGCGCGTCCATATCCTCCCGCTGCCGCATCTGGCGAAGGGTGTCGTCAAGCCGCTCGTACCGCGTCGCTATGGCTGGATAGCGGGCAGGATCGGCATCCACCGCCTTGAGTTCCGAACGAGTCATGGCCATCGGCTCGGTTCGCTCGGGCAAGGGAACCGGTATGGCGTGGGTGGGCTCGAGCCTCGGGAAGCCCCGCAGGTTCCCTGCCGCAGCTTCCCACGACACCGCATCGTCCATCGCCATACGAATGAGCATGATGCCTTCACGCTCGTACAGGTCCAGGACGGCACCTGAAGCCGACACGTCCGATTCGATCGCACCGGTCGGGCCAATCCTCGCCGCCACCATGCCGGTGAGTTCGATTCGCTCGACGGCGTCAGAGTCTGGAGGATCGGTCTGGACACGCATGGACTCCGCCCAGATCTCCATATCGCCGAATCGCACCGGCGTGCCCTTGTCCACGGCATGCTCAAGAAGCGCTGTGACGTCGCCTGCGATGACCCGCCCCATCACCGCATAGACCCTTGGAATGATGGACTGCACCAGAATGGCCATGACAATGGCCAGTGCCAGCCCGATCGCGAGTACAGGCGCCAGAATCGCCCGATATCGCATCCCCACGACCGACATGGCCATGATTTCGTTCTCGGACGCCATGCGGTGAAAGACGATGGTCGCCCCGAAGCCCGCCGCAAAGGGCAGGGCGTACTGCATCATCGGAATCAGGGAGAGACCGACATACTTGATCGCCTGGGCCGCCGACAGCGGCGCATCACCACTGAGCGGCTTGATGACGGCGCCGAAGGCCGTCACAACCGCCAGCACAGCGGCCGCAAAGCCGATGACGCGAAGCAGATCCACCGTGGTGTACCAGAAGAGCCGGTGCGGCATGCGTGCAGTATCCCCGACCTGCCGGCGGCGTGCCGTCTCGGATCGGTCTGTACCGATTGTGCCGGATCCGTCCCGCTCGGCCTGCAGCCATTCGCACTTTCGCTGGGTTCGAGGGCTCGTGAATCCGACCTTTGGGTGATGGACTGCCCCGCCCCCATGCCGGCTCCCGCGCCGCCTGGTGCCCGCCGTGGCCTCACACTGCTTGAGGCCCTGCTTGCATCCGCGGTGCTCGTGATTGTCGTCACGGCAGTTATGTCAGCCGTGTCAGCCGGAGCGGCGCAGAGTGAGGCCGCCCGCCGAGGTGTCTCCGCCACGCTGGCCTCGGACATGCTCATGGCCAGAATCACAGGCATCAGTCCCGACGGCTTCGCCGACGACGAGGCGTGGTTCCGGCACTTCACCGACCCGGCCCAAAGCGGTGGCTGGCACGGGCACGTCGAGGAACCAGGCGCCATCAGAGCGGGCAGAGACCCACTACTTCCACTGCTCCCCGACGGATACCAGACGGTCTCACTTCTGGTCGACGTTGAGCGGCGATTGCACTTTGTCCCCCCACCCCTGGGCGCTGCCATTTACGGAGTCGAAATCTCAATCGAGGCCAGGGACGCAGATGATCGATCTGTGCACCGGCTCAACCGATTCCTCCCGCTGCCGCAGACGCTCGCGGAGGTGTCGCAGTGACGCGTCGAGGCATGACACTGCTGGAAGTGCTTCTGGCAATCGCGATCACCGGCATGGTGGGTGCTGGCGTCACGGCCATGATGTCGGCGCTGTCGTCGAGCATGATCGAGCACCACGACACGCGTAGTTCCACACTCCGCGCCGGGCTTTCACAGGCCAGGCTCTCTTCCTACGTCACACGCTGCCGGTGCCTGCTCGACTGCGAGTCCTCCAGACTTGTGCTCTGGCTCGAAGACGCCGATGGCGACGATGCCATCGATGCAACCGAAGTGCGTTGGATTCAACATGACGCCGCTGCGGAACACGTTCAGATCAACTGGATCACCGATCCGCAGTCCGTGCTGGACGAACCATTCGCCAACCCAACGGCAGTTGACTGGTGGGACCAGTTGCGACAACTGCAACTGATGGCGGCCATTCGGTCAGGTTCGCTCGACCTGATTCACGGCGTACCCGCATGGGCATTCAATGCGCCAGCCGAAAACTCTGCTCAAGCGAGGCGAGCCGCATCAATGGACCAACGAACAGTCGAGGCGAGTTTCACACTCGCAGTCGCCGACTACGAGTTCCAGCACAGCCTCGGATACTCGATTCGAATCCACGACCCACCCTCGGAGGAGTCGCAGTGACACGACGCTCAACACGAACCCGACGCGGTGCCGCCCTGCTCATGGTCCTGGTCGCGATGGCGACGGCCATGACGCTGGTGCTCGGCTGGCTCGCCTCTCAGGACAACTCCACGCTCGTCGCCTCCAACGCCTCGCGAGCCTCCGCTGCGCGGGCAACGGCCCAGAGCGGCCTGGAGATGACTGTCGCCATTCTTGAGTCCGAAGCCCCATGGCGAAGCACCCACACGGACGGATGGATTGTCCAGGGGCACGTCATGGACGGAGGAACGGTCGACGTTCGTGTTCTCGACGAAGTGACGGGGGACCCCCCCACCGAGGCCACGAATCTCGTCCGGATTGAGGCCACGTCGACCGTCGGCGGCATGGTTCAAACCGCAGGCGGACTGGCGACCGTCCACCCGTTCGATGAAGACACGGCCGCCGATCTGTCCGGGTACGCCATGTACGCCACGGACGATCTGGTGATCGGCGGACAATCGCGTGTCCGATCCTGGGACGGATCGGGCCGAGGTCCGCGAGTGCTGGCATCGCTCGGAGATATCTCACTCTCCGGCCGAACACAACGAGACGTGCGAAACGGCGAACTCCGAATGCACGTCGATCACGACGGTGGGTGGAATTCGGGCGGCGACACCGCTCCGACCGCATTACCAACGATCCTCGGAGCGATCGGCCTTGAAGGCCGAGTTCTGCCGTCGATGCCCAGTGTCGACGACGACCCGACCGACGTGCACATCGATGACCACGACACGATCGTGGTACACGGCGACCGAACGATTTCGGGTGACTTGACGATTGATCGCCATGCGCACGTCACGATCGATCAGGATTGTGTCGTCACCGTCGCAGGCGACTTCGAAATGAAACCCCACAGTGTCATCGAGGTAGCCGAGGGCGTCACGTTCAAACTGATCGTTGCTGGCGACCTCGAAATCGAGCAGGCCGTCATTGGCGGCCGCCAGGGCGACGGCCCCCACTGGGGCCCCTGGGATCAACAGCACGTCACCTGGGCAAACCCCGAACGCATCCTCATCACGGCGCCTGCCGAGGCCTCCGATCAGGAGTGGGAGATTGAAGGATGCAGCCTGATTCAGGGTGTGATTGAGGCCCCGCACGCTGAGGTGGACATCAACCGCTCGACCCTCCTCGGCCGAGTCGCCGGACGGGAATTGAGCCTTCGCCGCGGCGCACGCCTGTACTTTGACCACCGGACTGAGTCCGGCCGCGGGCTGCAACCGCTCACCGAACTTGTGGATCGGCTCGACCTCATGGACCTCCGCGACGGTGGGCTCGACATGATCGGGCGAAGTGAGATGATCGATCGACTGACGGACCTCCTGTCG
>CAZMPA010000190.1:0-4633 GCA_964567915.1 uncultured Isosphaeraceae bacterium
CACCACGCCCCGCGCGCCAAGAGCAGATCCTGATCACCATCCCCGTCCAAGTCTGCAAACGCGGCCCCACCGCCCATGGTCTCTGGAAGCAACTTGTCGCCAACCGCGCCCGACACGTGAGATTCGGTCAGTCCAGAAGCCTGCGAGACCTCCGAGAAGGAGACATCCGGAATCACCGACAGATCGGCCACAAGTGGCTTTGGCGGCTCGACCACCTTCGCAATGACCCGCTCCTCCTCCGGCCCACCGCTGGCGGACACCCACCAGACGGCAGCGCCCAAAACGCCCAAGCCCCCAAAGACGGCAAGCGACCACACGAAGGCACGGCCGATGATCGCGTCATCATGAATCTCAAGGTCACAGGAGTCCTCTGGAGGTGGCAGCGTTGTCACGGCGATCCCACTCCTTCTGCCCGGGGCTCCAGGTCGTAGATCACAACACCTTCCGCTGCCCGGTCGCCTGCGGGATACCGATTCCTCGCCTTCGCGATAGCAGCGTCTCTCGCATTGTCATCAGGCTTGTACTTCGAATGCGCCGCCGCATGCCGCGCCGCCCCTGCCTCATCGCCCAGGTCTCTCAGCACTTGCATCAGTCCAAAGTGGGCGACGACGCCCTCAGGGTCGAGCGCCAAACTCGCCCGGAACACTTCCGCGGCTTCCTCCAGATAGGCCGCCCGCGTCTCCGTTTGGCTCGCACCGCGCGCCGCCCTGGCACGCTGATAGAGCGTGCTGGCCAACTCATTGAGTACCCGCCAATCCTCGGAAAAGTCAAAGTCACGGCCCGCCGCCTGCGCAAATCCACCCTCCACGACCTGCCGGTACTTCGCAATCGCCTCGTCCAGTCGACCATTCTGGCGATCCACCTGCCCGCCGAACCACAGGAGGTGCCATGCTCTGGCGGCCGGATCGTCCATCGCTTCGGCCCGGGCAATCGCAGCCGGCGCATCCTCTGTCACGCGGCCTTCCTTGAGGTAGACCCTCGCAAGATTGATCGGACCATCTGGCCGACCCGCTGCTTCCACTCTCGCAAACGCATCCTCGGCCCCCCGCAGCTCTCCACTCCCACCCTTCCGGAACAAGCCGATGCCGTAATCGTTCCACCGTACCCACTCGGGCACCGCGACTGGCCTGGCTGGCCCCGCCGGCTCCCCCCCCGCCACTGGCAGCACAATCTCGTCCGTCGCAAGCACAGTCACCGGAAGATCATTCATCCACAATGGATCATCAAGAACGAACCGCATGAGCTCCGTATCGAACTTTCTGTACTTGAGCGCGGCTCGAATCGTCACGTGCGAGTCGCAGTCCTCAGGGACGTGAAAGCGATAATGCACAACGTCCGCCGCACCTGGTGGAATCTGATTGTTGTAAAGCGACGTAAAGATGTCCTGGGCATTCCTCCTGGAGATCCGACGACCCTCGCGGTCAATCACAAACGCGTTGACAAAGTGCGACCATGGATCGACCACGCCCTCGGTGTCCATCGACCCACTCTCGCCTATCACCTCGCCACCACACAACACCTGCACGTCCATCCAGACCTGGTTGGAGTCAGCAGTCCCCTGCGTGAACAAGTGCCCCATCTTGACCGTTCGAATCACGGCATCAAGCAGGTATTCCTCGCCTGGCCGCAACTCCGGCGTCACATCCGGACCGATTGGGCCCTGCAACTCGTCTGCAATCCGAGGACCCTCGTGAATGCCAAAAAGATCCAAACGCATCACGCCCTCAAGGAACGCGCGATGGTTCGCAATCGCTTCCTCCGGCCGCGGCATGTCCACCAGTTGCGGCATCGCCGTATTGGCAGACGGGAACATATGGTCGTGCACGGTCAGTGCACCGCTGTCGTCCCGAACTGCAGCCCCAAAGTCGTCCGAAGCGAGCAGAGGCATGTGACAGTCGTTGCAGTTCACCTCAGCGACCGGTGGGTAGTAGAAGCTCCCAATGCCGTGCCCCGACACGCCGCTCAGCCTGAACGTGTCCTGGTGGTCCTGACCTCGCAGCCACTTATAGTGATTGAGCTCCTCCGGGAGGTGCACCTTGTGACAAGTCCCGCAGAAGATGTCCGTCTGGTGCAGCGGCTTCAGGAACGACTTCTTGTGGAACTCCGGCTTCGACTTCACGAGTTGTCGGTTCACCCACTGGAGTACAGGGTCTTCACTGAACGTAAACGGGTAGTGTGGCGGCTCGTCGATCGTGTAGTCCGCGTTGCCCCGCGGCGAGTTCACGTGCGTGATGCCGTGACAGGCTGTGCAGGTGACGCCGGCATGGGCAGTCGGGTCATGAACCATGTCGTAGTTCGGGTCATTGAACGCGCCACTGAAGAAAGGCACGGGGTCGTGGCAACCCGCGCAGAAGCGTGAGGCCGCAACGTCTCCGTCCCGCTCCATGGCCACCTCGCGTGTTTCGCTGACCGACGCGAGGTAGACGGGATTGTTGAACGAGGAGAAGCGGTGCACACTGTGCATCCAGGAGTCGTGAATATCGGCGTGACACTCCAGGCAATACTCGTCGTTATCCAGCACATGTGCCGGGATAAAGTCTCCACTTACGGTCCTGGCCAGTGACGGGAAGAAGTACTGATCGCCGGCCGCATTTCCTTCGACATTCCACTGGCGAGGATCCTGAGATTGCATCGTCAACATCACAACGGCAAAGCCGGCCGCAATGCCAGCCCAGGTCAGACCGACCCCCCACTTGATCCGCTTGCCCGCCAGACGGTGCAGCACGAAGAGCCAGATCACCGCAAGCGGTACGAGTACATGCAGCCACCATGCTGCTGATCGGAGTGCCGGGTCTCGAATGTCGATCAATCCCTCGATCCGCACCAGTACGAGCCCGGTGCCCAGCACAATCAGCGCCGCGATGAAGAGCGCATAGCCGGCTTTGACCGCGCGACGGTTCGGATGATCGCTCACCCTCCGCATGTGCGCGAACCGAAACACTATCACCGGGAGGATGATCACCAGCCCCAGAATCAGGTGGGCCAGGAACATCGTCAGATAGAACCAATTCTCATAGGACTCCCCGGTTGAGAGGCCCAGGATGCGAATCCCGACGAGGTAAACGGAGTTGACGGTCAGAAGGGCAAACAGCCCGAAACTGCCCCAAAGCAGCCAGCCCAGCCCGCCCACGGGGGCCCTCCAACGCTTACGGCGATCCGCAAGTTGCTCGGGCGTGGGGCGAGGGATCTGGGATTGCGGGCCGGCCATGAGCATCCTTTCCTCCCGGCGCATCGCAAGTATCGGCCCTGTCGTGTCCGGCGGGTCGGATTTTCCACCGAGAAACACCTGCTGGATCACCAGATTGAAGCGGCAGCTACCGCCCCGAACGGTGCCGATCACGCCGTGGCGTACGGCCTTCGGGGATCGGCTCAACTGTCCCGCCTGACCGCGTCATGAGATCCATGTCCTTGCACCAGCCACTGAGATCCAGGACGTGATGCCTCGTCCAGCCCTGCTGCGGCGGCGGCAGCTCCCGAAACCGCAACCGAATGGCCTCACCTGCTCCAAACACGGCCAGCACACCGTCACGCTGGCTGACCAGATCCCCGACCGCCCCGAGCCGCGTGTATTCACCACGCTGCGACCGAACGTCCCAGAACGGCACGCGGCGAGCCCAATCGAATCCAGGACGACGATCAGGAAGCAGCCGTCGATGCGGGTACCCCACGTCCTCAAGCGACGCAGCCAGCACCTCCAAGTCGCGCATCTCCACCTCGGGCGGCGTCTCAACAACGGCCACTCGCGCTGCGTCGATGTACACCTCCAGATCGCTCGTCAAACGAATCGCTGACGCGCCAGAGGGGAGGTCATCAAGGGGCAACACGCACCGTCGCGTCATTCCCGCCGGGTACCCGACATCCTCATGCACGACCCGCCACACGCCGTCCTTTCCGCGGGCCTCAATTGTCAGTGGGCGATAGGTGCGGCCGGCCTGCCACGCGGCGAACATCGTCTGCGAGTAGGGATACTCAACCCAACCATCAATCACCAGTACGACTCGCTGGTTCCGTTCCGCCAGACTGCGTCCAAACTCCAGCTCCAGTCTCAGCGGCTCCTCCAGCCGCCCAAGGAACCGGCCATCAAGCGTTCCGGGATCGACTGCGGCCCCATCGACGCGCCGCACCTCATTCAACACGTCTCCGTCCGGGCCGGTCGCAGCAACGGGAAGGAAGCTGCGGCGTGCGTACAGCAACTCCGAGCTGGGCAGCGGCGACGCCGTGCCCATGCGTTCGTCGGGCAACACTTCCCAATCGTCAGGAAGATCGATCACTTCCAACACGGCCGAATCCAGATAACACGTCTCCTGCATGGGCTCCGCCAGGAGCAGTTCCAGAGCGCCAGCTCGAGGCGCGAGTGTTGGACCGGTCAGGAGCACACGCTCGCGGGGACGCGGCGGGGCATAGGTCCCCGGCCCGAGCAAAAACCCGATACCGCCCACTCCCAGGCAATCAGTCTGAAACCGCATGGCGTCACCATCCCACGCGAAGATCACAGGGCACGACGACAGTTGACGCTGCGTCTCAACGATGGAATGCACCACGCCCGGCTGCAACATCGACTCCGTCTGAAAGACGCCATCCGTCCAATCGATCGACACAAAGTCGATGACACTCGCACCCCCAAGTCCGATCG